>CAYWBT010000026.1:0-24899 GCA_964456585.1 uncultured bacterium | reverse complement strand
AATCAATAAAGTAGTGCCAGCCGCCTGCAGGATGCTGCCCCCGGATGAGAACACGTGCCACCCGGTCGGCGTACTGCAGGTACTCAGGGTCGCCGGTTGTTTCCCCGGCGTCGATGAGCATCATGCCGACATCGCACGTGGCGCTCTGCACCCATATCTGGGATGGGCGCGCAGGGATTTCGCCCCACTGCATGGACATATCTTCGGTGTACTTCCAGACGAATCCCCCGCGGTTCGAGACTGTATTCATCATGAAATCGGTGGCCGTCTTCATGACGGTGAGGACATCTTTTCTCTTCGGTTCCGCGTACGACAGGGGAGGACAGACTATCGGCAGTGCATGGAACGTGATTAAAAAAATCATCAAAAGCGAGAAAGCTCGCATGATCCCTCCAGATTAAAGAGTTTTTTTATATATTAAAATACAGCGAACGATTTGTCAATGAGTACCTGAGAAAACTTGCGGTGGAATGGCAGTGGTGGTGAAAAAAGCAGCCAAAACGGAGGTATGCTCGGTACGGACGAATGCTTTCTATTGACTTTATAGGAATATATTTTTTATATTATGTACATATATGAAAAGCCGATGTAGCTCAGATGGCCAGAGCGGCTCACTTGTAATGAGCGGGTCGGGGGTTCGAATCCCTCCATCGGCTCCAATAAAGTATTGCATCTTACCCAATCCTCACAGAGCTCATACGGAGTTGGACTTCTGCCTGTTGATTTATCCTTTAAACATGTCATCCACGACGGAGATTTTACCATACCCAAAGCCGAATGGCACGGTTTTTTAGTTGAAAATATGCTTGTGTAAGACAAACAGAACAGTTGCTTCTGGATTCCGCAGGGTTAAGTCAGCAGAATAATCCCGGTACTCTTAACAAGGGGCACATCGAAGAATGCTACAAACATTTTCTCTCTCCGGGTTTGATCTGAAGCTTGAGCTTCCCTTCGGTGTTTTTAAGCCCACCACCACAACACAACTGCTTGCCCGGCATATGGGTGACCTGAACGGTAAGGTTGTGCTTGATCTTGGATGTGGAACCGGACCATTAGCCATTGTGGCGGCAAAGAGGGGAGCTGCAAAAGTATATGCGGTCGATATTATGAAGGAAGCATGTGAGGTCACGAAAAGAAATGCGGAGCATAATGGGGTTTCCGACCGGGTCGTTGTGTTGCAGGGTAGTCTGTTTGAACCGGTTCACGGGCTTCAATTTGACGTGATTATCGATGATGTTTCGGGTATGTCGGAAGAAGTCGCGCGTCTCTCGCCCTGGTACCCGAAACCAATTCCTACCGGGGGACGGGATGGTACTGATCCCACGATCGTGATGCTCAAAAAATCTCCGGAATATATCCGGGACCACGGCTACCTGATCTTTCCCATTATCAGTCTGTCCAATTCAGAAAAAACGTTTGCGGTTGCGAAGGAAATTTATAATAACAACCTTTCTCTAATCGTGAATAAATCGATACCCTTTTGTCCGGAGCTCAAGGATCATTTGGAACTGGTCGAACGGCTCAAGAAAGAGGGTGTCATCAATTATTCCCGGAAACACACCCGGTACTTATGGAATTTAGCTATCTATCGCGCAAGCGTATGAAATGTCGTTTTTCATCGAACAGCCCGCACATGGTTACTTAGGCACCATTTTTTTGCCCATCTTTTCTTCTTCCCTCATAACAGGCTGATCTGTTCACACGTCAAGTTCTCCGTGATGATCCTTTCTCCGGGGATATTTCCGTTGTAAAATCAGGGGCGCATGTTCTTTCCAGCAGGAGGAAGATGATGGCCGCTCGTTACCATCAGCCAAAACATGGTTGTGTCAAGGAAAAACGGTTATAAAACGACATTTTACTGTTGTATACTGTTCTGCTGCTGACTATCATTAGGGGAAGAAAAAAATCACGAGGATATGAATGTAACAAAAAGCGAGGAGTTCATGGAGGAAAATAAAAACCAATTCAAACACCTGATACAGAAGACTGACCGCTTTGTCATAACCTGCGAGCACATTCCGGGCAGAGTATCACAGCACAAAAAGCTGGATGAGATTGTGCAGTTCGCTGTCAAGAGCGCGGAAACAGGCCTCGTGCATGCCATCAGTCTCACGGACAATCCCAGCGGCACACCGGCACTCACGCCGGATATTCTGGCATATGAGATCGAACAGGCCGGTCTTTCCGCGATCGTTCATTTCACCACCAAGGATATGAACCGGAATATGCTCGAATCGCGTGCCCTTCTCCTCGATCGGATGGGCATCAGGAACCTCATGGTTATGAGCGGTGATTTCCCGACCGCCGGACAATCCGGCCTTCCCATGCCGGTCTTTGATATCGATCCCGTGCATGCGCTTACCATTCTCTCACTCATGAACAAGGGGTGGTGTATCAAGCCTGATCATACCCTCGAAGAGATGCCGAAGATGAATTTCTTCCATGGTGCTGTTCTCTCGCCTTTCAAGTTTACCGAGGCTGAGGTTTTGCCGCAGATGTACAAGATGGAGAAGAAGGTACGTGCCGGTGCGCACTTTTTTGTCACCCAACTCGGATTCGACGCGGCAAAACTCAAGGAGCTCATGGATTACCGGAAGGCTTACAATATCAACGTTCCGGTGCTCGGCAGTGTTTTCATTCTTCGCCGGGGTGCGGCGACCGTGATGAACCGGGGTGATATTCCCGGTTCCTTCGTAACAGATGATCTCTTGAAAACGGTCCAGGAGGAAGCAAAGGCGGAGGACAAGGGCCGTTCAGCCTCGCTTGAACGAGCTGCCATGCAGGTTGCCGTCCTCAAGGGGCTCGGATTCCGCGGCGCTCACATCGAAGCGATGATTCTCAAGTTCGACATGGTCGAGACCATCCTCGGGCGGGCGGATGAACTCGCACCGGACTGGGAAGAATGTGCGGAGAAATTGAGCTACTCCCCGAAGGGCTCGTTCTTTTTAGGGAAGGCCGATGCCACGGCGAGGTCCGATGCATCGAAGAAACTGAAGCGCGGCTGGATTACCTACCGAATCATGCGTATCCTCCACGATCTGCTTTTCGTGAAGGATGGCTTGCTGGGCGGTCTGATGCGGTCTGTTTCACGGTTGCTGGATACGATCAAACCTCTCGGTACCGTGTCCCACTTCGGTGAACACATAATGAAAGAGCTCTTGTTTGACTGCCGGGATTGCGGAGACTGTGCGCTTCCCGAGCTTCAATTCCTCTGCCCGCAGTCTCAGTGCCCGAAACAGCAGCGGAACGGTCCATGCGGCGGGTCGCGTCTCGATGCCTGCGAAGTCTATCCGGAGCGTCCCTGTGTCTGGACACGCGTTTACGAGCGCGCCAAGGCATTCAACGAGCTCGAATCGCTACGTCAAACGGTTATTGGTCCTCGCGACTGGAACCTGCGTGATACTTCAGGTTGGGTGGATTTCCACCTTGACAGGGATCACACGGCGTATGACTTTACGAGCTTTTTCGACGCGAAAGAGCGGGGGGAAACGGAACAGTAATACCACGGTGGTAATCCGTGTTAAATCATCCGGTGAAGCTGTACGGGATACCGCTGACTTCATGGAGAGTGGGGGGAGAACAGGTGTGGGGCCGGATCAAACGTCGAACACGAGACCATCGTAGGAGATAACGAGTTTGAGGAGTGAATTGGGGAAGTTAAACTTCTCGATTTCCAGGTATCGCTGCGCATTCTTGAACGCATCATGGATCTGGGTGTCGTTACTCTCCGGGTCGTGGTGGAACAGGATGAGGTTTCTGACATTAGCATAATGGGCGATGTTGATACCGATAACCGCGGTTGAATGTCCAAAATTCTCCTTCTCGATCGTTTTCTCGAGAGAAGAGTACATCGCATCGAATATCAGCGCATCGGCATTCCGGTAAAATTCGATATACTCCCCGAATTCTTCAATTGAATTGTTGGTATACTCGCCATCGGTAGCAAACACCATCGTTTTATCTCCCGATGCAATACGGTACGAGTATGAACCCCCGGGGTGGGGAAGCCCCTTGTTGGTGATGGTGAACGATCCCAGCGATATTTCCTCGCCGGCGTGCATCTGGTGGAAGGTTATCGATGCCCTCATTTCGTCGATGGTGATGGGGAAGTGAACGAGATCCATCTGCGCCTCGAACCGTTCTCTGAGATGGGGATGTACGCCGTAGATGTGTATTTCGGTATCCTGCGCGTATGCCGGACCGAAGAAGGGGAATCCCATCATGTGGTCCCAGTGCGTATGTGTTTGGAGGATGTTGATTCTGGATCCCGGAGCAAATCCGCGCTGGAACAGGTCGTTGCCAAGCTCCCTGATACCGCTGCCACAGTCGAGTATGAGATGATCGTTTCCCTCGATAACCTCCACGCACGGTGTGTTACCGCCAAAGGTCATGGTATCGGGCGGGGGGGTGCTTTCCAGATATGCATCGATGGCCGTTTCATCGGTCAGATCAACACCACGGGCGTTCATGAGCATACGTTTCGCCTTTATGCGGAAGGCGTGTATATTCATCGGGGAGGGGAGAGAACCCCTCGTTCCCCAGAATACTATCCTCATTCATCCTCCTTATCGTCAACCTGAGAAATTATCAGCATGCGATCGTGATCCCAGTCGAAATCTTCAGCGTTGAATCCGCCGAATACAGCCCGTACCATGAATCCCGCTGCATTGAGAAGCATCGAAATTTCCGAAAACGAATAAACCCTTATCGAATGATGATACGATCTTCCCCCCTTTTTATCAATAAGCCGAACGTCAATTTCAGTCCGGTTTCTATGGAAATCAAACTTTTTTTCTTCCAATATAACCGCGTCGCCGCTTTCAAACCAGTCCTTTGTCGTCATCGACCGAAGCAAAAGATCCCGGTTTTCAAGATCGAGTAAAAAAAGGCCACCGGGCTTAAGCGCCTGCGCAACCGCTGACAGGGCACGGTAATTATCATCTTCATCGGAAAAATATCCGAAAGAATTGAACATATTGCAAGCACAATCGAAAAAGCGGGTAAATGGCAACTCTCGCATATCACATCTAACGAGCCTGTTCTGCGCCCCGATCTCCTTTCCTTTCCGTCGTACTGCTTGGAGCGACTTTTGCGCCTCTTGAAGCATAAACGGCGAACGATCACACCCGATAACATCTATCCCTCGTTCGGCGAGGGGCACGAGATGACGACCGTAGCCGCAGGCAATGTCAAGAAGTTTTGTCCCCGCATCGAGCTTGAGCGCACCCAGTATGAAATCAACTTCCAGCGACGTTTTGTGCTGATGGTCGATGATGAGATAGTCAGGGCCGAAATAATGTTCATACCAGTTCGGCGATTCCCGTATGGTTTTTTCTTGCAAGACATCCTCGACAGCGAAAGCTTCGGAAACATGCAGGATTGTTTTACCACGCGCTGTGTTCCATATCACATTTAACAGAAACAAGGGGCGCGCGAGTCGCCCGAACGATCGTTATAGCAGTAATTCGGCAATCTGGATCGCGTTCAGCGCGGCACCCTTGCGGAGGTTATCGGATACGATCCACAGGTCGAGTCCGTTCTCCTGAGAAATATCTTCGCGAATCCGGCCGACAAACGTTTCGTCTCTACCCTCCGTTTCGACCGCGGTCGGATACTGTTCCGCGGAAGGATCGTCCAAAACGGCGACTCCCGGGGCGGTGGAAAGGATGGCGATAGCCTCTTTTCGCGTGAGCTTCTTCGCGGTCTCGATATTAACCGATTCCGAATGTCCGGTGATTACTGGAACCCTCACCGTGGTCGCGGTAACACGGATGGAAGGATCGTTCATGATCTTTTGGGTTTCATTGACCATTTTCATTTCCTCTTCCGTGTAGAAGTTGGCGCAGAACGCTTTCTTCTGCGGTATCTGGGGTATGCAGTTGAAGGCGATTTGCCTGGGAAAAACGGAAGCGTTATAGTTCGTCCCCTCCAGGATCGCCGCCGATTGATCCCGCAACTCGTTGATAGCAGATATCCCGGCTCCCGACACCGCCTGGTAGGTTGAAACAACCACCCGCTGAATACTCGCCGCATCATGGAGAGGTTTCAGTACCACAACCATCTGAATCGTGGAACAGTTAGGGTTGGCGATGATTCCCTGGTGACGGAATGCATCGTCGGGATTTACCTCCGGTACAACGAGAGGGACATCTTTATCCATGCGAAAGGCACTCGTATTGTCGATGACAATGGCACCGGATTTCACCGCGGAAGGAGCGTACCACCTCGATACGGAACCGCCCGGTGAACTAAGGACGAGTTCATTCTTTTCGAAGGAATCCTTTCTCAGTTCCTCGACAGTAATTTCACCGCCGCGGAAGGGCAGTTTCTTGCCCACACTACGTATCGAAGCCAAGAGGCGGAGCCTGTCGACAGGAAAATTCCGATCTTCGAGTAGCGTGATCATGGTACGACCGACGTTCCCCGTCGCACCGGCTATGCACACATTGAAACCCATTACATTTCCCCTTTATCCTCTCCGAGATCGAAGGCGCTGTGCAGCGCACGAACCGCGTCAGCGATCCGGTCTTTCGCAACGACAACCGAAACTTTGATCTCGGACGTGCTGATCATGTTAATGTTAATATTCTCTTCGGCGAGAGTTTTAAAAACTTTCGCCGCTATTCCCGTATGGGAACGCATTCCGAGACCGACGATGCTCACCTTGGCGATATTCTCATCGTAGGACATGCGCCCTGCCCCGGTTACGCCCAGGAGGGCATCACCGAGCGACGATGCTTTTTCGATATCTTCCGTCGAGACGGTGAACGAGAGATCGGTATAGCCGTCTTCGCTGACATTTTGAATGATCATATCGACATTGATTCCCAGTTCTGCTATTTTTGAAAAAATCGCAGAGGCGACTCCCGGCCTGTCGGGAATGCGGTGTAAGGTAAATTTTGCCTCATCCTCGTTGTGGGCAATACCCCGCACAAGCACCTCTTCCATTGACCTGTCCTCCTTCTTTATGAGCGTACCCGGTATGGGCTCGTGGGCAAGCCCGACCATGAGCGTGATACCGAATTTGCTCGCCATTTCTACCGCTCGGGGCTGGAGCACCTTCGCACCCATGCTGGCGAGTTCGAGCATCTCCTCAAAACTGATCTCGTCGAGTTTTTTTGCATGTTTGACTATGCGCGGGTCGGCGGTGAACACTCCTTCCACGTCGGTGTATATCTCGCACACATCGGCTTTCAGTGCACAGGCGAGTGCAACCGCAGATGTATCGGAGCCTCCCCTGCCGAGTGTGGTAATCTCATGATCGCCGCTGATGCCCTGAAATCCTGCTACGATAACGATTCTCCCCTTAGTCAATTCTTCTTTGACACGCGTCGCCTTTATATCGAGTATCCTGGCGCGGCGGTGCGATGTGTCAGTAATGATTTCGGCCTGGGGGCCGGTCAGGGAAATTGCATCGTACCCCATCTCCTGGATGGCCATGGAGAGCACAGCCATGGAAATTTGTTCTCCGCTGGCCATGAGCATATCCATTTCACGATCTGGCGGATTCGTATTGACCGACCGGGCGAGATCGATAAGCTGGTTTGTCGTTTTTCCCATTGCAGACACGACGACGACAATATCGCACCCGGTTTTCTTCCTCTCGATAATACGGGCGGCAACTTTCTTGACAAATCCAGCATCACCAATCGATGTTCCACCGTATTTCTGAACAATCAAGGATTTCAAAACGGTTCCTATCGCCTATGGAAAAAAATGGTTGTTTCTGTGTTTGTGTATACTATTTTTCATTTTTCACCAGCGTTGCATCATGTATATACGTGAATAGTCTAAAAGATGATATGATTAACGACCAGTGAAATCGCCAATGAACAGTTCAAGGAGGTCGTGACCGATTATATTCTGATGCTTCCCCCGTTCGGCATCACGCTCCGAAAAGGCACTCATGCCGTCCGACACCACCCCGGGGCCGATATATGCAAACGGTACCGGTTCGCGGGTATGGGTGCGTTTTACAAGCGGAGTCCGATGATCACAGGTCACGAAAACCGCACGGTCACCCTGCTTTTTATACGAATCGACCGCAACCCCGACAACCTGTGCATCAAAGTCCTCGATCGCTTTGATCTTCATGTCCACATCACCGTTATGACCCGCTTCGTCGGGCGCTTCGACATGGACATACACAAAATCCATGGTGTCGAGTGCTTCCAGCGCCGCTTCTGCCTTCCCCCGGAAGTTTGTATCGATATACCCGGTGGCACCCGGAACAAATATAGGTTTTAGTCCCGCTGCAACACCGATACCCTTCACAAGGTCAACTGCGCTGATAACTCCGCCGGTTATCGCGTATTTCTCCTTGATCGTATCGAGGTGCAGGGGATGACCCTGTCCCCAGAGCCAGAGAGAATTGGCGGGGAGTTTCCCCGATGCGGTTCGTTTGTTATTGACGAGGGTATCTTTAAGAACCTCCTCGCTCTGCTTCATGATCGAACGGGTAAACTCCGCACTTTCTCCGCGGGGGAGGTAGGGCTCATATTCCTGCCCGATGATATCGTGCGGGGGGGTTGTTTCCATGGTGTCGGTGCCGGCTGTCCACACCATGAGATGACGGTAGGAAACGCCGGGATAAAACCTGAGCGTATCGGTCCCGAGGGCATCGTCAATGATCTTGATCAGTTCGCCTGCTTCCTCCGAGCTGATATGACCGGCGGAATAGTCTTTCATGAGACCATCTTCGAGACAGACAAGGTTCGCGCGAAATGCAATATCCTTTTCCCCGAGATGGCGCCCCATACTGAGCGCTTCAAAAACAGCGCGGCCGGTAAACATTCGGGTGGTATCATATCCCATGATCTCCATATTTGCAACGTCGCTGCCAGGCTGCATAGAGGGTGGAATTGTCTGTGCCAGGCCTCCGGTGCCGTGTGCCGCTATCCAGTCCATGTTTGGCGTCTGTGCAACCTCGAGAACCGTCCTCCCCCCGAGATCCTCCCGCGGATAATCACCCATGCCGTCACCGATTAGTACTAAAAATTTCACGCTACCCTACCCAGGTTACTTCATTCGATGAATCATCCTTGATGAACAGCTCCATGATGACCCATAACAGTGCCAGCACAACAACAAAGGTACCGGCCACGATACTCCATGTACCGAATTCAAGCGTATTTCTCTTCTCGTCAACCACGTAAAAACTCCTCGCTACAATTCAACTGACAGCTGAATTCTGATGAATTTTTTTCACAAAGTGTGTTATCGCCCAGATCACCAGGGCGATGATCGCAACCGAACCCGCCGCAACGGTTATAAAGGTCAGATAATTTTCTTCGATCGATTCTCTGATATCCGCCATGATAATCACCTTCCTTTGTGGAAACTTGAGCGTGTTTCGTATGATCTAGTCCCGAATGGAACGCGGCTAAACGCGATGTGATGGGAAGCTATAGCCGAATTCACCCCATTCCGCCCGGATTACCAAGAATTCAGAAATTCAAAACTTCCAGAACGCTTTCAATGGTGTCCTTGACCTTGATTGGTGGATGTGCATACTTGACCGCACGATCCGGGTCTTTGAGACCATGTCCGGTCAGCGTGCAGACAATCGTTTCACCGCCAGTGAAACAGTTTCGCTCAACCTGCCTGATGACACCGGCGAGCGAGGCGGCGCTGGCCGGTTCGACAAAGATTCCCTCCCGCGAGGCGAGCAGGGAATACGCCCGGAGAATCTCTTCATCGCTCACCATGTCGATGATACCGCCGGATTCATCGCGCGCGGTCTCGGCATATTCCCATGATGCGGGATTGCCGATTTTTATGGCGGTCGCGATCGTCCGGGGATTGTCAACGCGCTTTTTCCGGACGATCGGTGCCGCGCCTTCCGCCTGCCACCCCATCATTTTCGGTAGGCGGTCGCTCTTTCCTTTCTCGCGGTACTCCCGGTAGCCTTTCCAATATGCGGTGATATTGCCGGCGTTTCCCACGGGGAGGAAGTGATAGTCAGGTACCCTCCCCAGTTCGTCGATCACCTCGAAGGAAGCGGTTTTCTGTCCCTCAATACGATAAGGGTTGAGCGAGTTGACCAGCGTAATGGGATAGTCGTCCGTGATCTTTTTCACCAGGTTGAGCGCCCGGTCGAAATTCCCCTCTATCTCGAGGACAGTCGCTCCGTGCATCATCGCCTGAGCAAGTTTCCCAAGCGCGATGCCGCCGCCTTCTACGAGCACGATACAGTGCATGTTCGCCCGGCCGGCAAAGGCAGCTGCTGAGGCCGAGGTATTACCGGTTGAGGCGCACATGATCATCGTTGAGCCGTCCTCCGCGGCTTTCGATACCGCCATGCACATGCCACGATCCTTGAAGGAGCCGGTGGGATTGAGACCCTCGTGCTTGAAGTACAGCTCCACATCGATACCGAGTTCGCGGGGAATGTTGACTGCCCTGATAAGCGGAGTATTCCCCTCGAGCATTGAGATGATCGGTGTCTCGTCAGTTACCGGCAGGTAATCCCGGTAACGGTGGATCAATCCCTGGTATGCCATATGGTCTCCTGTCCTGCGTTTGCCTCCAGTCGGAAGCGTATGGTGATGCTTCGCACGCCGACGACCGGGGACACCATCAGGTGTTTCTCCTGACTGTCGGTTTCATCACACATCTTCAACCCTGATTAACTGTACCGCTCCCCTGACCACATCGAGTTGGGCGAAAGCCGCCATGGCTTTCTGCATATCACCTTCCAGCGCTTCGTGAGTCATGATGACCAGTGGTACGAGTTCATTTTTGGACGCGCCCTTCTGAATGACCGACTCGATGGATATGTTCTGATCGGCAAAAATCCTCGAAATCTGCGTGAGTACACCCGCCTGGTCAACGGCGAGGAATCTGAGATAGTAGCGCATCGAAAGTTCGGCGATGTCAATCAAATCCGGCCCGTTTCCTCCGATGATGAAGCGACTCAGATTCGTCCGGGCGCCGGTGGCAATGGCGGTGGCGGTGTGTACCACGTCGGAAACGACCGCCGATCCGGTGGGCATCATGCCCGCGCCCTTACCGAAAAAAATCTCCCGTCCGACAGCGTCACCATAGAGTTCGACCGCGTTAAATTCATCCTCGACATAGGCCATGATCGAATCGTCCGGCACGAGGGTTGGATGAACCCGCGCTTCGATACGTCCATCGGTATGCAGCTTTGCGATGGCGAGCAGCTTGATCGTGTATCCGAGTTCACGGGCGTAAGAGATATCGTCAATACCAATGTTCTCGACACCTTCGCAGTACACCCTGTCCACATCCAGATCGGCTCCGAATGCCAGTCGGGCAAGAATCACCAATTTGTTGAGCGCATCTTTCCCGGATACGTCCGAAGACGGGTCGGCCTCGGCATAGCCGAGTTTCTGGGCTTTGGCAAGCACGGTATCGTAATCGAGACCGTCACGGGCCATTCCCGTCAGGATATAGTTTGTCGTGCCGTTCAAGATACCGTGTAAGCGCTCAATTATGTTGGCATTCAGGCTGTCGACTATTCCCCTGATGATCGGAATGCCGCCACCGACCGCAGCTTCAAACAGGTAGGAGACATTCTCCTTATCCGCCACGCTGAGCAGCTCACCGCCGTAATTTGCCAGGAGTGCCTTGTTTGCGGTCACCACACTTTTGCCATTCTTGAATGAGGAAAGTGTCATCGTCCTGGCCGGTTCATATCCGCCGATAAGCTCGATGACAATGTCAATATCGGGGTCGGTGTAAATATCTTTAGCATCGGTCGTGAGGATATCGTTTGGCACGTCGATTCCGCGGTTAGTGGTAACGTCCAAATCGGCGATTCTGACCAGTTCGATGTCGAAGCCCAGTCCCCTGGTTAAGTGCCTTTTTTTCCCGAGCATGATCCGGGCGACACCACTTCCGACAGTTCCGAAACCAATAAGTCCAACTTTTACAAGATTTTTCATTGCAGATACTCCAGTTTATGTAACAAAATAAAATAATAGAATTATTTGCATGTTGCAAGTATATTTGAGGATATAGATTTTATATGTTCGTCCGCCAACCGCTGTTCAGACAGGAATACAATCCGGTGCCGACGAATTATCCGGACGGTGTACCATTTAAAAAAAAAGTTTCATTATTATATCGTCACCCAATATCTTACCTTGTAGCCTAATGGAGTTCATTGCCCATCGTTTCCCGGAGATGTGAGGAAATGGATATATTTGATATTTTTCGCCCGGAATGCGTTTCACCCGGAATGACCTTATCCGGCAAGACGAACGTTCTCGAAGAGGTTGCCCGTCTGGCAAAAAAGTGTCATATCCTCGATGACGTCGATCATGAACAGATAGTCCGCGGCCTTGAGGAACGTGAACAGCTCGGAACCACCGGTTTCGGGAAAGGTATTGCCCTCCCCCATTGCAGGCTGGCGGGAATTTCCGAGTTTGTTGTGGGTCTCATAACCGTTCCGGATGGTGTTGACTTCGACGCGCTCGATGATGAGAAAGTGCGTCTCATCTTTTTTATCGTGGGGCCGGACCGCGGGACGAATGAACATATACGACTCCTCTCGATTATATCGCGGACACTCAGCATTCCCGGCGTCAAAGACGAGTTGATGTCCCTGGACAGCCCGGAATCGCTGTACGAAAGTTTCCTGAGATTTTCCCAGGACCACATCGACACGAAGCACCGCAAGGAGAAACAGCTGATCCACGTATTCGTTCAGGACGAAGATCTGTTTAACGATATACTCCAGGTTTTTGCAGCGCTTGAAACGAGCTCAATTGCAATTGTCGAGGGAAAAAATACGCGCGAATATCTTTCGATCATACCGTTATTCGCCGGATTCTGGGGTGATACACATCTCGGTGTCAACCGTATCATTACCGCGATTATTGAAAAATCTCTGACCAACGAGACACTGCGAAACATCGAAAACCTAACCGGGAGCCTTGACAAACGATCGGACATCATGGTGATCGTTCAGGACATATTCTATACGGCCGGTTCCCTCGAAGCATAGCAGTGACGTGAAACCGAAGTGTCCGGGCGAACCAGTCGCGAACAGGCGCTGGCGGTACGGTGAGAGAAAAGCGGGCGAAAAACTACTGAGCGAAATGTACTACTATCAGGTACTGGTAACGAACTCCGGCTGGCCGAGTCTGAAAACGGCACGGTCATCAGCCTCAAATCCGAGCTCGAGAAAAGTTGGTAATCTTCCCGGGATTGCGGGGTCCATCGTATGCAGTTTGGTATTCACGATCTCATCCTCGTTGGATGTGCCATAGTCCTCGGCTACTATATTGGATTGCTCTTCCGTAAAGTGAAGCTGCCTTCGCTCATCGGCTACATGTTTCTCGGCGGAATTCTTGGCATCTCCGGGATGAAAATCATTTCCAATCATGTGCTCGAACGGTTTGCATTTATCAGTGATATTACCCTTGGTTTCATTGCGTTCGGCATCGGATCGGAACTCAGCATCATTTCCCTGAAAAGTCTTGGCTTCGGTATTGCGTCGGTGATACTGGCGGAGTCTCTCGGGGCGTTTTTCCTGGTCACCGCAATGATTTTTGCGGTCACCGGCGATCTCCCCCTCGCGGTGATATTCGGCGCCATGGCACCGGCGAGCGCTCCCGCCGGCACGGTGTACGTTATCCAGGAGTACAAGGCGAAAGGTACTCTGACCAAGGCGCTCTATGCCGTGGTCGGTTTTGATGACGGTATCGCGATTATCATTTATGGATTGGCCGCTGCCCTGGCAAAAAATCTCCTCGTCAGGGAAGCTGTCGGTACAGGAGGGAATGTCCTCGCAAGCCTGCTGCAGCCATCGCTGGAGATTGTGCTCAGTTTAGTTCTGGGCGCGTGTATCGGATTGCTGTTCAGCTACCTTGTAAGTGTGCTTCCGAACGAAAACGACGGACTCATCCTCGTGATCGGATTCGTGCTGTTTTCAACGGGACTTTCGATCATGCTGCATCTCTCGCTTATTCTCACGAACATGGTCATGGGATGTGTTTTTGTCAATACCAGGAGAGCATCACTCGTAAAATCTGTAACCCGCCAGTTGCGGTTGAGCATACCGTTCATGTTCATTCTTTTCTTCTCGCTGGCTGGCGCGCACATGAATATCTCGGTGCTGCCCTCGCTCGGTGTTATCGGTGTGCTCTACATCATCGGCCGTACGGCGGGCAAATTACTAGGCGCAGGAATCGGTGGGATCGTGGGGAACATGGAGAAGAAGATCAGGAGGTATCTTGGACTGGGAATTCTTTCACAGGCGGGGGTTGCCATCGGTCTCTCACTCATCGTGAGGCGTGAGTTCTCAGAAATCGGGACATCGCATGCCGATTTTATCGGGGCCTCGGTTCTGGCCACCATCACGGCGACCTGTGTGTTTTTCGAAATCATCGGTCCCATCTGCACAAAGATAGCCCTTGAGCGAGCCGGCGAAGTTCCCCATGAACCTGCTCATGAAAAATTGTAATACTAAAATCCGGCATGCAAGATGATCGCGGCCGCAAAAGACATGAAAGGAACGGTAATGGATCGACGTAACTTTATAAAGAAATCGGCTGTCGGTCTGGGTGTTGGCGCAATGGCTGCGATGCACGAGATGATAGATTCTTTTCCCGCTCATGCGCTTGCCACCAGCCGTGGCATGGGTATAGCGGAGGGAAATTACTTCCTCGACCTGGGCAGGGAGAAGAATATCATGCCAACGGTCCGGCCCGAAATCACACGGAATCCCCGGGCGGTCTTCCTGGTTCGTACCCGGGTGGATGCCCGCTTGGATGAGACCGGACACTATACCGAAGCTTGGCCCCAGCTCCACGAGGAGGGAACGCGCATCGCACGTTACCTCTTCGTGCGCGGCGAACGGAAGGGTGGCACCACCTTCATCAAGCCCAACTTCACCGGTGTTCTCGAGCACTGCTTTAACCGTACGACCGGCGTCTATTCCGCACCCGACTTCGTGGTCGGCGTCGTCGAGCACCTGCGGGAAATCGGCAATTCCAATGTTGCCTGCGGCGACAATCCCATAAACGCTGTCAATCACCGGCTCGGTGGGGTATACGATGCGTTCGATCCATACGATGTGCTCATGATCGAAGCGGGCTACGACCGCTTTTCGGACTACGAGAAGGATGAGCTCAACTGGGTGAAGGTAAAAAACTCTCTGGTCTGGAACCAGGTGCCCTACTTCAAGCCCATCATGAACGAGGATAACTTCTTCATCAATATCGCCACCCTCAAAAACCATCTGACAGCGCTGACCACGCTCGCGGTCAAGAACCTCCAGGGTTGTGTGGTAAAGGGGCACGGTCAGTTCTGCCAGCCTGCAGTGAGTCTGGAACAACTGGCGGAAAGCGCCGGAATCGGTTTTGCCCGGGGATTTCAGCAGGACTTCTTTCCCCGGGTGGAGGAATCCTACCGCCGTCACCGTTCGTTCAAGCGCTGGGAACACAATACCGAGATGTTCGGTAATTTCGAGAAGTACGAAGAACTCGGCGGGTATGCGGCCTATCGGAAAATCCGGAAGGACCGTGAGGCTTACCGTGCATTTATCGACCAGGTAGGGAACCTGATGCGGCAGGAAATGTGGATTCACCGTGGCTTGGATAATGCTGCAACGCTCAGGCCCGATCTCAATATCATCGAGGGTATTATCGGTCTGGATGGTAACGAGCACAGCTGGGGGGAAATCGGTTCGGACCAGCTGTGCAACATTGTCATCGCCGGCTGCTCTCCCTACGAGGTGGATGCGGTGGGGAACTGGATCATGGGCCATGATCCGAATGAGATATGGTACACACGGATTGCGAGGGAACGCGGTCTCGGAGAGTGTGACATTGAAAAGATTGAGATCAACTGGGTCCGTGACGACGGCACGATCGAGCCGGTGAAATCCATCACCGAGATTCCCCGGTACAAGCTCGGTGTCAACTGGGCGAATGCCAAGGATCCCGACGAGCGGCTGTTCTGGTGAATTCCGGATGGTACGCCAGTTTTTCCTTCGCCCGCTACCGTGACCACGAGGTCCGTCCCGAGCCTCTCGAACGCACGCTGCATGAACAGAGAACCGTGAGAAGGAGAGTTCTTCTGAATGGAGACATGAGGCTTTGTGACGGGGGCGAGAAAAGCGGAGCGTGCGAAGGGATAGAATATTTATTTGACATTATCTCATAAAAGAAGTATATTTGTGAATTGAATAAAAATGCTCTTTTTATAGTGAACAGGAGATTATATGCCCCAACACAAGCAGTTCGAGAAGGCGATCAAGGTGAACGAGAAAGCACGCCAGAGAAACAAGGCGAAGAAATCCCGCGTTGCCTCCATGGTGAAAAAAATACAGAGCGCCGAAACGAAAGAAGAAGCCCTGACAGTTTTTAAAGATGTTGTATCGGTTATTGATTCCGCCGCACGAAAGGGCGTCATGAAGAAAAATACTGCTGCCCGAAAGAAATCAAGGCTGAGCAAGAGCATTGCCGCCATGGAATAGCAGGTGAATTCGTCGTGATTATGAAGGGTGCTCTTTTGCACCCTTTTTTTATTTGGATATATCGCTTTAATAAAGGTGTGCATCAGTTTTCGAAAGGGATGTAACGGTGAAAAAACGAAATCCTTTCGTGCTCTGGTTAAAAGAAATCAGGGCGGATTTCCTGGTTTTATCCGTTGTGCTCGTCATGATAGGAGGAGCCGCGGCAAGGCGGGATGGCGCTTTTCATCCCGTAATCTTTGTCGCGACCCTCGTTGGTGTCGTTCTTGCCCATATCAGTGTCAACCTGTTTAACGAATACTCTGACTGGAAAACCGGCATCGATGCCAGAACCACCAAGACACCGTTCAGCGGCGGCTCGGGTAATTTGCCGGCGGGACTGGTGTCCCCCGCGATGGTGAAGCGTGCAGCATGGCTCTCGCTTCTGGCTGCCGGTGCCAGCGGTCTCTGGCTCACATGGCGAGCGGGATGGCCGGTTCTCGTGCTCATGGGTATCGGCGGATTGGTTACGGTATGTTACTCTGATGTTCTGGTGAAATGGATGCTCGGTGAGCTTGCGAGCGGAATCGCCCTCGGTTCTTTCGTGGTGGCGGGTTCGTACTTTGTCCAGACGGGCGCTTTTACTACCGGCATTGTATGGGCATCGATTCCTCCGGGACTGTTAACCCTGCTTCTCCTGTTCCTCAACGAGTTTCCCGATGCTGAGGCCGATCGTTTCGGTGGTCGGCGGCATCTGGTGATTGTGCTGGGGAAGCGTCCAGCCGGAATAGTCTACGCGGTCATGCTGGTGGCCGTTTTTCTCGTCATCCTCCTAGGCGTTGTGTTGGGCGGGCTGCCGGCCGCACTCTTGGTGAGTTTTCTCACCTTTCCCCTCGCAATCTATACCGCGGTTCGGGTGGTGAGGTCTGGTGATGAGATACAGAAGCTACTTCCTGCTCTCGGGATGAACGTTGCCATCGTTCTTGCCACCGATTTCCTCATGGCGGTTGGTTTATTGATCGGGTGAGAACACACAGAAGGAGAAACAAAAAGGTGCCGCATGAAGCAGCACCTTTTTTTTGTCCACATGTCTCTTTGGATTTAAAAATTGAAGGTTGCTGAGGCAGAGATGAGATTGGCACGACTCTTGTAGGTGCCGTTACCGATTGGATAACCGGTTGGGACATCAAATCTGTTTATTGTGCCATCGCCCGTTAGATCCTTCTCAAACCCTACCCCATTCTCCTTGTTCCGATCATAGAATCTCAGAAGCATGTAGCTCACATCGAATCTCATCGATCCGAGTTTATAGCCCGCACCAACGGAGATGCCAAGGCGGTTCGAATCCGGCAGCTGGGCGTCCATCGTGCTCTCCGGTACCGGGTTCCTGTCGTACAGCATTCCGGCCCGTGCCACGAACGCGTCGGTCACGTCGTAGGAGCTTCCGAGCCTGAAAACGTAAGAGTTCCTCCATGCCTTGCTCATAACCTTTTCATCTGCCGGTTTGTTATCACCGAAGTCGATAACCAGCTCATCGTAGACTTTCCAGCCGGTGATGTCAACATCAACAGAGGTATCCCACCTGGAACTGAGGTCGTACTTAAGACCAAGGTTGAGCATCCACGGCATGTTGAGTGTCGCGGTGCCGTCCTGGGAGGCAGGCATTTTATCCGATAGGGACGCATAAACCAGTTCAGCGTTACCAGCCGCCTGTGCGGCGATTTGCGCATCTGTCAAGCCGGAACCGGCGAGCGCCATCGCGGTTGCACCGTAGACGGTCTCTTTGACTTTGGCCTGCTTGTGGGTGAACTTCGCGGTGCCATCGTATTCGATGTCGGTTTTGCTCCGGAAGGACGCGCCGAGCTTTAACCGTTCAGTTGCATCAAACAGGATACCGAAATTGTACCCGTAACCGGAGCCATCACCCTTCAGTCCGAACTTGGTGTCATAATCGGTATTTGCCATCATGCTGACAAGGGCGGGATTGCTGCCCAACGATTCAAAGAGCGCCGACCCGGTATCCACCATTTTTTCAATCGTCGCGCTCGAGATCATGTAGGACACGCCGAAACCGATCGAAACTTTCTCGTGGACACGATAGGAGACGGTTGGATTGATATTGATTAACGTGATCTCGGCAAAGGTTGAAGTATACCGGCCGTCCCACTTATCATTCCATTCAGTGCCGAGGCCGAACGGCGCAAAAACGCCGATCCCGAGCACCATCTTCTCAGATGTTCTCCATGCCGCGTAGATCTGGGGCGGGAAAAAGGTATTGGATGCCGCATCTTGGGAATCGAAGAGTTTCCTGTCCTCATAAAACGGATGATACTTGTGACTCGGCATAATCGGCGTTATCCCAAGGGTAATTTCCCTGCCTTCAACATAATCGAGCCCGGCAGGATTGTAATAAATCGAACTCAAATCCTCACTCCGGGCGGTCATCGCTGCCGACATTCCCATCGCCATGGCGCCCTGTTCGGGTATCGAGAGCCCGGAAGCAAGTACCCCTGATACAGAGGCCATCATGATAACCAGGAGAAACAATCCAGCTTTTTTCATTTACCCTCCTTGATGTAGAATTACCAGGTATGACGCATCCTATCCTGATCAATTGCTTCATTATAGTGAGAAACACAGGGGAAAGTCAATTAAAAAATAATGTCGGTTTCCCGGGAAATAAGTATATTTTCTCAGACGCTGAGAATAGAAGCTCTTCCTGAAGTATGACAGGACGAAAAAGAGCATCTCCCGGTATTTCACAAATGGGGTGAAAAGCCCGTTCTGCGGCCTCTGGAGCGGTATGCTTGTGTGTAAGGGTACGCCCGAGAGTACGAGGATAATGTGTTCATTCCTCTCCAGTAACAGCGAGTAAAAAATGTGAAAATGAACAAAAAATATTTAAAATGTCTTTAAAATTGTGTAAACTACTCTTAACGGTATATGAACCCGGAAACTATGGGTGTCATCATTGACCTTACGATAGAACAGGGAAGCACGATGGAAGAGGAGCGGGATCAAATGGCTTTGATCGTATTTTCCAATGATTTGGATAAAGCCATAGCGGCATTCATTCTCGCCAACGGGGCTGCATCTGCGGGAATGCATGTCACCCTGTACTTCACCTTCTGGGGACTCGCCCTATTGCGGAAGCGCGGCCATGCCCGGCGTGGTAAAACCCTGATCGAGCGCATGTTCGGTTGGATATTACCGGAAGGACCCCACGGCGCTACCCTCTCAAAGATGCATTTCCTCGGCATGGGTACCGCGATGATTCGCCGTATTATGCGGAAAAAAAAGATACCGCAGCTCAGCGATCTGATGGACATGGCGATCAGCCAGAATGTCAGGCTTGTGGCCTGCACAACATCCATGGGTATCATGGGGATCACGCGGGAAGAACTCATCGACGGTATTGAGGTCGGCGGAGTGGCTACCTATCTGGGCAGAGGGCGGGAATCGTCGATTAATCTGTTTATATAACTATCTGTGCCACCGTTTCCCAGAGATTAGACAGACGAATTCAGTCCTTATTGTGTGAAAACAAATCCGACCAACGAAGGGCAGGTTGTGAGAGAGATTGTAGCGGATAAAAACCTGATTGCCTATTGCGGATTATACTGCGGGGCCTGCAAGCGGTATCTGCGCGGAAAGTGCCCCGGATGCGCCGAGAATGATAAAGCCGCCTGGTGTAAGGTGCGAGCGTGTTGTCGCGAACATTCGTACCAGTCCTGTATCGACTGTGAGACATTCGATACCTTCCGGGACTGCAGGAAACTCAACAACTTTTTCGCACAACTTTTTTCACTGATCTTCCGGTCGGACCGGTTTGCCTGCCTGGCGGCGATCAGGGAACAGGGATATGAGGAGTATTCCCGGCGTATGGCGGAAAGAAAGATGATGACCCTGAAACGAAAAAGGTTCACAAGCACATCATGAGGATTCTCGTTTTCGGCGCCGGAGCGCTCGGACAGGCGATCGGTTGTCTCCTGGCCGTCGACAATCACGCAGTCGATATGATCCTGCGGGAACGGTTCATCGGGAAGATACGTGACAACGGGCTTTCTGTGACCGGGATATTCGGCGACTACCATGCGGCGACTGAACGCCTCGGTCTCTATCCCACGGTAGATAACCTTCCCGCGGAGCCGTACGACTATGCTCTTGTCACGACTAAATCATACGATACGGTAACGGCCTGCATGGAGCTTGCCAGACTCCCCGACAAGACCTTTACCGCGGTATCCCTCCAAAACGGCTGTGGGAACCTTGAAGTGCTCGTGTCGAGGTTCGGTGAACTACACGCTCTCGGCGGCCGGGTCATCACCGGCTTTGAAATTGAGCGCCCCGGGATGGTAAGAATCACCGTAACCGCCGATGACATTCATATCGGTGGATACACGGAGGGTGATATTCCCGCGGCTGCGACACGCATCGCCGACGCTCTCGCCAAGGCAGGTCTACCCTGTGTCGCCACGCCGTTCCTCAGGCGCGACCTCTTGGCGAAGCTTCTCTATAACTGTGCCCTCAATCCCCTCGGCGCCCTCCTGGGAGTACATTACGGCGTGCTGGGCGATAGTAAGCAGTCACGGGAAGTCATGGATACGGTGATCGGAGAGGTTTTCTCCGTAATTAAGGCGATGGGGGAGAGCACTCACTGGAACAGCGCCGCAGAATACCGTGAATTTTTTTACGAGCAGCAGATTCCCGCGACCTACGATCACCGGCCATCCATGCTCCAGGATCTCGAAAACGGAAAGCGGACTGAAGTCGATGCCCTGACCGGATACGTATCCGCCCAGGGGCGCCGTAACCAAGTGCCGACACCGGTCTGTGATACCTTAACCGCGCTCATACATTTTCGGGAAACGGTGTCGGAAAAAAAGGAACCATCCCAGGGCGAAGAGTTGTTTCATCCCCTCCCGGAGGGATGAAACAACGCTGTCTCTATCCGCACACACCAATTGTTCTTGTCACCGCGAACATCAACCTGCAGACCAAGGCGGAGTATTGCTAGCTCCAATATACTGAACCTCCGGGCCTCTGAAGCTCGCGGAGCTGCCGTTCTTATGGTGTCACGCCAGAGCTGATTCCCCGCTGTTCACACTGTCAACGACTTCAGTTCCGCGATCCTGGTCAGGACGAAATCATACGTATCCTTGCCGACCGTATCGGGAATCCCGGAAGGATCCATAAGAATCCACCGGCCCGCTTTCTTTGCCCTAGCAAAGAGGGATGTTAGATAGTCGTTCTGCATCGATCTATCCCACGAGAAAAAGTCAATGTGAAGTCCGCCGACCGGGACAGTGTCTGCAAAACGTTTATCATCGAGGAATGCCACGAGATCCATCGATTCGTTCAGGTCGAAGGGATTGAGCATGTCGATACCTGTTGCACAGACATCAGCGAGAATTTTGTTGATGTTACCGTGGCTGTGGAGATGGACGAACGCGTCGTGTTCGTGCGCCAGATCGCAGAGCTTTTTATGCCAGGGAAATATCCACTCCCGGTAAATCTCGGGGCTCACGAGGAGGTTGTCGGCCGAGCCGAGATCGTCGCAGAGCACAATACAGTCAATGCCGCGCTTGAGCAGTTCCTCGGCTGCGGCGATATTCCAGGCGCCAACCGTGTCGATCAGTGCCTTCGTTTTCGAAGGATTAAGGAGGAGGGACATGAGGAATTCCTGGTAGTCGATACAGAAGTAGTGCGGTCCGCTGAAAAAGCCGTTGAGGTTGGCACCGGTGAAATAGCCCGCTTCCCGGAAGAAAATCACATCCTCTTCGAATCCGTGGTATCGTGCGGGATCACGGGGATCGGGAAGCCTCAGCCTGTCGAGGTCGTCGATCGTCTTCAGGGGGTAATCGAAGTCGGCGTAGAAATGGGGATTTTTCTTGACAATGCGCTTGCAGCCGGTTTCGCAGAGCAGGGTGCGCTCGTTTTCCTTCAGGTCGATGAGGCTGAAATGAAATTCTCCCGGACCGCCGTGCCCGTGCGGCATGTTTGCACCCCATCCCACGACAGTTGCCGGGCGCAAGAGGGTACGATTATACGTGAGAATTCGCTGACGTTCCTCGTCGGAAACGCTTTCCCAGGGGTAATCCGTCCGTTCCGGATTGTGCGAGAGGTTTTCGGGGAATTCGTATTCCGGATTCAGTCTCCTCGACACATCCTCGTTTTCGAAGCCCATGAGCCAGATCGGCACCCATTCGTATGTATCGCCCCTGAGCAGGGAAAGGATATTTTCTCGTTCCGTCATGGTACAGTCCTTTCAGATCCGGTATGTATATCATTGAGATTGGCAATCATTTTTCTCAGGCACAGCAGACTATCGTGTTATGGTAAAGACGCGGGAGCGGATACCGTTCAAGAGGGACGGAATATCCTGCCCGACGTGGGTGCGCCCATTGTTCTGGGCAGTTCTGACGGCAGAAGAGCCATCTGCCAGTCGAAAAAATATACCTCATTTCATTTCCGAATGTAAGCATAATATCTCCTGCGGTGGCTGTATGCTCCCGGAATTAGTAACAGGATGCTGAAAAATGTGTGGTTTAGGATACTCTTATTGGCTATATTTTCAGGAAACATCAACGTATGAGTGCCGGGCTGTTCCGGTCTTTTCCCCGGCCTGCCGGCAGGTTCCCCGGGATGCTGGAGCACAGCGAAGAAATCCTGGTTCCTGGCAAGTGATCCTTTGATCTGCGATGACGCTTTTTCATATCATGAAGCATACCTGTTCGGTAATAACATTGCTGGTATCAGTACCGGTGCTTTTTGTCCCGGAGAACCGATGACGGAAAGATAGTTTTTATGGCAACCATGATTTCATTTATCATACTGACCTGGAATTCCGAAAAAACCATCTCGAAGTGCCTCGCACAAATTGAGCAAAAATGCGGCGATGAGGGAATTGCCTATGAAGTTCTCATTGTCGACAATGGCTCGACTGATCGGACGGTTGAGCTGGTGGAAGGGTACGCGGAGCACATGCCTATTTCCCTCACCCGGTATGAGAGAAACCGGGGAACGACAGTCACGAGGAATTTCGTACTGCGGAAGAGCGCCGGGGATATCATCTGTGTGCTCGATTCCGACGCTTCCTTCAGGGAGGGGCGTTTGGGCGATGTTCTTGCCCGGATCATGGAAGACCGGACAATTGGTATTCTTGCTCCCCGGCTGATCGAGCTGGACGGAAAAGTTCAGGCGTCGGTCAAGAAATTCCCCTCGCTCCTCGGCAAAATATCGAGGATTCCCAAGATCATCTTCAAGATCAATATCAAAGAGTACGATCACTACCGGGATTTCCCGTTCGAAGCGGAGGCCGAGGTTGACTGCGCCATTTCAGCGTGCTGGTTCTTCCGCCGTGAGCTCCTCGATGAGGTCGGCTACCTGGATGAACAGATATTTTATGCCCCAGAGGATGTTGATTACTGCATCCGGGTGCTGAAAAAGGGAAAGAAAGTCCTGTATTTTCCCGATTTCACCGTACTCCACCAAACCCAGCAGATCACCCACAAGCAATACTTCAGCAGGATCGCCCTCAGTCATTTCCTCGGACTTATGTACTACTTCCTGAAGCATCGGTATGTTACCCGGCCGAGAATCGGTTGATTTTGGGTGAAAATTATCCGGTGTTCCCAATGCCGAATCCTTCTTCTGACTTGCAGAACCGGGTTGCGTTCTCAGTGGTGGTGCTCCCTGCTGTTTCGGAGCAAGAATCTGTTGTTTTTTTTCTCCGGTTTTCGCATATTATGCCTGAAATCGATCAGCCGTGAGCGATTGTCAGTGACCTAACATTTTCAGTCATGTGCCGAAGTGGTGGAATTGGTAGACGCAGAGGACTCAAAATCCTCCGGTCGCAAGGCCATGGGGGTTCAAGTCCCCCCTTCGGCACCATAATAAACAAGCACTTAGGCGAAATATTGCTTCTAAGTGCTTTTTCTTTATGACACAGATTAATGTCATAAAAATACCTGAACATACCATATGCACAAGGTGTTAATTGTTACACTTTTTTAGGGAGTTGTGACACTACTGTGACATTAAATTAAAACGTTCTTTTTTATATATTTAAATTCCCATTCTTCATGAACTTGGATTTGAGGCGGCGATTGAATGGATTGCTGAGAAAGTGAGCGAAGATTTCAATTTGCCTATTAAATTCGCAAACGATGTTCACCCCAAGCTTGTTGAAAAAGACATAGGTATACCGTTCAAAGAAAGAGTGCCTATACAATGCTGTTAAACACGCTCAGGCAAAAAGCATAAAAGCCACTATTATAAAAGTGATTATATCCGGGTAAATAATTGAAGACGATGGGATCGGATTTGATACTTCGATATTTGAATCACTAAAACACCCAGTTGGTTTTGGATTATCCAGCATACGGGAGCGTATAGAATACATAGGTGGAAATATAGTGATTGAGTCCGAATCAGGTAAAGGAACGAGAATAATAATGTCTGTTCCCATAAA
>CAYWBT010000025.1:0-25302 GCA_964456585.1 uncultured bacterium | reverse complement strand
CTGCCATATCCTGCCCCGGCAGACCGACGAGGATATATGCGCCGAGATCATCCTGTTTGAATCCCGCATGGTAGAGCGCCACAACCGCACGGGAGAATTCGTCACATGTCACCTTTGCGGAAAAATCGGCCAGACGCTCCGGGGAAGCTGTCTCGAGGCTCAGGCGCACGGTAACCACACCGGCCCGTTTCATGAGCCGGGCAAGTTCGGACGTTATCTCCCGGACATGGAGGCCGTTTGGCGTGTGGAGCCGAACCGGATTCCCGCTCGCCGCCAGCGTCTCAAACAGGGGCACCGCATGATGTTCCGCATCGAGCAGGAGCGCGTCATCACAGAAGGCGACATCTTCGACGCCCCGTTGCCCGAGTTCAAGGATCGATCGAGCAGCACCGACTGGATCCCTGCGCTCGAATCCGTTAAACAGTATCCTCGACGCACAAACGGTACAGTTCAGGGGGCACCCACGGGTCGTGGCAATCATAACGATCTTCAGGTTGTCGTACAACTCCCATACGGGATCGGGCCACAATCCGAACGTGTTGTTAATCGCCTGCCTGTCGCTTTCACCGCCTCCTATAGCTTCAACTATTTCAATAATTTCCGACGGTATGCCTGATGCCACAACGACATCTGCACCACTCTGTTCCTGTGCGTGTTCGGTACAAAGTGAAGCGTAAATACCACCCAAAACAACCGGGACATCCGGGTATATTTTTCGAATACAGGCGATGGCTTCGAAGGCTCCGTGATACCAGTACGTCATGATACAGGTCACCAGCACAACGTCCGGTTTTGGGCCGGAGCGGACGAGCGATCGGAATCGCTCCCCGGGAATTCCATAGCGACAGAAGTGTCGCGGCACATGATCAAGGCATGATGGTTTGCCGATAATCTCTCGGTGAAATTTGCCCGTGTGGTATCGTCCCATGCCGCGGGGCGAGAGGTGCATCCCGTCCTGAAACCGGTCCATGCAGTCGACGAGGCGGACGGTATGTCCACTGCGTTGAAGGAAAGCTCCTACATAGAGAAGACCGAGCGGTTTCACCCAGAAATCATAGGCGGCGAAATCGGTAATCCAGGGATTGATGAGCAAAACATTCATAAAAGAAAAGTTTCATTTCAACTTCATTTTACCTGCGGGGCACGGAAATATTATTCTCGTTTCCCGCTCCCGTTTTGCGTATCGCCTTCATCATCGTGCTTATTTTTTTCCGGCAAGAGCGACGCGCGGGTGATGGCATTCTTTCCAAAGCGTTCCCGGATATCCGCCAGGACGTTTTCAACCCGGTCATTCCGCAGGTGGGGAGTCTCGAAGAGCGATATTTGCCCGACAGACTCGAAACCGGATATTCCCACACCGATAAGCCTGACCTTCAGGTCACCCAGGTCAATCACGGAAAGCATTTCCTGTGCCTCACGGTATATATCTTCACATGACATAATCGGAGAATTGACCGTTCTCGACCGGGTGATGGTCTTGAAGGTTTCGTCGCGCAGCTTCAGGGTAATTGTCCTACCCTTCAGCCCTTTTTTCTGGAGGCGTCGCGCAACCTTGTCCGAAAGGGCGAGCAGAACCCGCTCGACCTCTTTCATATCACCGGTGTCACTGTTGAAGGTGTGTTCGTTGCTCACCTGCTTCCGTTCAGTCACCGGATTGACCGAACGGCTGTCGATACCGAGCGCGAGGTCGTGGAGATGGCGTCCCGATTTCGGACCGAAGATACGTTCCATCTCAGCGACCGGAAAAACCGCAATATCTCCGATTGTCTTGAGGTTGTACCGTTCGAGCTTCTTCCAGGTCGCTTTTCCCACGCCCCAGATCTTACGGGCATCGAGGGGGCGGAGGAAGTCGGCAACCTCATCGTCATCGACGAGAACATACCCGTCAGGTTTCCCAAGATCAGAGGCGATTTTCGCAACAAACTTTGACGGTGCTATTCCGACCGAAGCGACAAGGCTGGTTTCCTCTCGGATGCACTGCCTGATGTCCCGGCCTATCTGCGCGCTCGTACCCAAGAGGCGGTGTGAACCGGATACGTCAAGAAACGCCTCGTCGAGACTGATCGGCTCCACGAGCGGGGTAAAACGTGAAAAAATTGCCATGATCCTGCGTGATTCTTCGGTATAACGCGAACCGTTCGGTCGAAGGTAAATACCGTCGGGACACCGTTTGTACGCCTGGCTGATAGGCATGGCCGAATGGATACCATATTCCCGCGCCTCATACGAACACGCTGCAACGACACCGCGCGTTCCGGGCAGCGCCCCCACGATGACCGGCTTTCCGGCAAGATCGGGATTATCCTTGACTTCGACCGCCGCAAAGAAGCAGTCCATGTCTACGTGTATGATGTCAGGCATGGAAACACCAAAAAATACATGTTGTTACGGTCAAAGCGATTAAAATCCCTGCAGTTCGAAGAAGGGACGGATACCATCATCATACGCTTTCCCGCCGTTCTGGAAAAATCCCATCCAGAAATACGGCACCGAACCGCGGCGCACCATCTCATCTACCCACTGGGCACAGAGCATCTGCTGGATGACATTGCCGACAACTCCCGACGTCGGACACATCGTCCCCTTCCTTCCCTTGACAGACATAACGCCGCCGGACTCCGGCGAAAAGTTATCGAAGCCGGTATCGGCGATATCGATCAAGCGTCCATGCGGCACAACTCCATCCAGGGATTCCGGCCCGATACCGATTACGTATGCGCCTTCGAGTTGCTTTTCCATCGCCAGCTTCACCTCGTCCGGATAGGCCGGCGAGATTGCGTTGATGATCAAGACATTCTTGTCTTTTGTGGCGTTCCAATCGCCCCAGTTCACGATCATGGGTCCCGATGCCACACCGTGGAGTTCAGAAGCATATCCGGGGTGCTCGATGCTTCGTACAAACAAGCGCCCCCCTTCGCGAATGCGGCGTGCCATGGTAACCGCGGCTTCCCTGATTCGCGGACAGTGTTCCCGCACCCGATTGACCCGCTCGGTGAGAATGCGGAGGTACTCGGCACTTTTACTCACTTCAGGCGCCTTCTTGTCGGCCAGCTTGTTGGCGAGTTCCGCGTTGAGCATCCAGTGGACAGCACCGAGGCCTGTTGTGGTCGATGGAAAGAGGGTAAACTCGGGTATCTCCGGTGCATGCACCAATCCCTGGCAGTAGGGAACGTGGCTGTGCAGTATCTCGTTCGAGACATCCTTCAGCATGAGACCGTTTTCATTCGTGTTGGTAAAACCGACCGGCCTAAACTCGTTGTCGATATAATTCACTGTAACAGCGACAACATAGACACCACGGTCCCGCGCCTTCTGCACCGCACTGGTACAGTGATTGGTAAAAACCATGTCGCCTTTCTGAAATTCATCAAATGCTGCGCTGTCTTTCATGATGCCGGGGCTGCCGCGGCGGTCTTCCTTCTGCTCAGAGGACGGCATATGGCCAATGTTCATCGATGTCCATACTGTTCCGCCATTCCTGACAACGCTTGCGGCACGCGAACTGAGATCGCCGATATGATCGATCTCGCCGTTCAGGCGGCCGAGTAGTTCCATGGTTCCCTGGTGGTACTCGTGCATGAAGGGTATCGTGTGCCCGAAGGTGTATTCCAGTGCCCACTGGCGCGGGTATGGCATTTTTCCCTGGGGAAGCGTCTGCGCTTCTCCCGGCTTGATGAATGCGCCCGATGCAATTCCGGCCCCAAGCGCGGCGCCGGTGCGAAGCATGTTTCGTCGGTTAATAACTGTCATGACATTCTCCTCCCTTGGTTTTACATATGGAATTACCCGCATTTCTCTCCATCGTAATAATTACCTTTTAAAAACCGAAAGTCAATCTATTCTCACGGTTTTCTCTTATATTTCTTCCTTTATTGGGGGATGAAAGCACACTCCTCAGCGCGCCTCCATGCCAGCACGTTCATCACCGCCTGCAGATACACGCATCCCTCCCGAGTATCAAAACAAACATGACACGAGCGGGCAATGAATCCTCACCGGTAAAAAACAGTGATACTATCGTAACCGGACGCTGACAACAGGATGGAAGGTGACGGTTTGGAGTTCATACCTTCCTGCGACATTGTAATTGACATTTCGGTGATATATTTCGTATTATGTAATGGCTTGCCCTGGTCTATTCACTAGAGGATACGAGAGAGGATACGGATGGCAATTACAAAAGCGGTTATCCCCGTTGCCGGTTTGGGAACACGGCTCCTGCCCGCAACGAAGAGTCAACCGAAGGAAATGCTCCCAATCGGACGCAAACCGATCGTTCAGTATGTCGTGGAGGAGCTTGCCGAAGCCGGGCTCGATAACATACTGTTCGTGACCGGACGAAAGAAACGTTCCATCGAGGATCATTTTGACTACTGTCCGGAACTTGGCGAACGAATTATCGATTCCCAGTTTGACGACAAGCTGTCGTTCTTCTATATACGGCAGACCACCCAGAATGGTCTGGGCGATGCCATATCCTATGGCGAGAAGTTCGTCGGCAATGAATGCTTTGCGGTTGCCCTCGGCGATGCCGTCATCCGCGGGGGAAGCCATTCAAGCCTCCTCAAGCGCATGATGGACGTACACCAGCGGGAGAAAGCGGGAGCCACGGTGGCGTTCATGGAGGTTTCGCCGGAAAACGTCTCTCGGTACGGGATCGCGAAACCGAAAAACCGTGCCGGTGCAACGTTTGAAGTCGCAGAACTCATCGAAAAACCCGAATCTTCCGAGGCTCCTTCGAACCTGGCAATTTCGGCGCGGTACGTATTCGATCCGGCCATCTTCGAGGCTCTGCGGCGTACTCCTGCCGGGAAAAAGGGCGAACTCGAGATCACCGATGCCATGAATACGCTGATCAAGATGGGATACAAGGTTATCGGGGTCAAGCTGAGAAAAGACGAGACCCGGTATGATGTGGGCAGCTTTGAGTCCTATTTCAAGGCATTTCTTGATTTTGCCCTCGAGGATCTCGAATACGGCTACATGGTACGCCAGTACATGCGCGCAAAACTCCTTGAGGTGTAATCGTGCCGGATGACGTCATCACGTACTCCGCTCCCGGTCGATGCGGGATCGTGGGAAATCCGTCCGACATGTACGGCGGTTCCGTCATTTCCTGCTCAACGAGAGAGCGGGCGTACGTTTCAGTTGAAAATCATGACATCCTCGAAATTCTTGTCGAAGGAAAATCACGTCACATACGCAAACCGGAAGACCTCATTCAGGATCACGGGATGTTTGATGCGGTGCTCGCCGCAATTGAATATTTAAACATCAGAGATGCCAAAATCAGGATTACGGTGACATCATCCCTTCCGGTTAGTGCGGGATTGTCTGGCTCAACCGCTGTTATGACCGCGCTCGTGGCTGCCCTCCTCGAATGGATGACCTGCACGGGATATGCTATCGACGAAAGAATTTTTGGGAACGGCAAGTCCCGTCACAATCCCTACCTTCTCGCGGAAACGGTACGTCACATCGAGCTCTACTTCCTGAAAATCGTCTGTGGTTACCAGGATGCCTATATGTGTTCGTTCGGCTCGCTCAATTTTCTCGATTTTCGTGACAAACAAAACTATCTCTCCCTGAAGCGCGAACCGCTCAGCACGGTGGAAGACCTGGCGGACTACTGTCCCGACCTGCCGATAATACTCGCACACACTGGTATCAAGCGTGTTTCGGGAGCGGTACATAAACCCATCCGTGACCGCTGGATCGATGGTGATCGACTCGTGGTCAACGGCGTTCTTCGCCTGGCGCATATCGCGCGGATGTCGAAGAAGGCCCTGCTGGGCGGCGACTGGGATCTCCTGGGTGAAGCGATGACCGAGAATCACGAGATAGTCCGCTCGTTCGGCTCCTCTTCGGAGGTGAACGAGAAGCTCATTCAGACCGCGCTTGACACCGGTGCTATCGCAGCAAAACTGGCCGGTGCGGGAAAGGGAGGCACAATCATCGCCCTGAACCCCGAGCCGGAAGACATGATTCAGGCGCTGAAGGATTCCGGGGCCGGGCAAATCCTGTTTCCCGCTCCGATGGATGGCATCCGCAGGGAAAACGATTTACCGCCGTCGTAGAAAACTGATGACGGTAATCTTCCCGACTGGAATCGCTTGATGGCAGGTACGAGAAACGTGTGAAAGGTGGCGTTTCATGAAGGCTATAATACCGGTCGCTGGATCGGGAACCCGGCTCAGGCCGCTGACCAACTCGAAACCAAAGGCGCTTCTGCGGGTCGGGTCAAAACCGATAATTGCTCATATAATCGAGAGGTTGCTCTCCATCGGGTGCAGGGAAATGATCCCCATCATCAGCCCCGGGGGCGGTCAGATACCGCTTTTTATTGAGGAATACTACCCGGAAGTGCTCGTGCAACCGGTCATTCAGCAGCATCAGCTCGGTCTCGGGCATGCGGTGAATCTCGCCGCCGGGATCGCCCGCGGGAGTGAACTCATCGTTGTCTACGGCGATACTATCATCCAGGGAGATATGTCATCGCTGATCGACCATTCGTTCGACGGTGTTATTGCGGTCAAGAAAGTAGAAGATCCGCGCCGGTTCGGGGTGGTACATACCGCAAAAGGTCTGATCACAAAATTTGTCGAAAAACCTGCAGAATCCGAATCGAACCTCGCGGTGGTGGGGCTCAACTACATCAGGAACTCGGACGACCTTTTCTCCTGCCTCGATGAAATCATCGAGAACGACATCAGGACAATGGGTGAATATCAGATTACCGATGCGTTCCAACTCATGGTCGGGCGGGGCAAGAAGATGAAGCCTTTTCCTGTTGAAGGATGGTTCGATGCCGGCACGCCGGAGACACTGCTCGACACCAATCGCGCCATGCTCATTACCGAGGCCAACTGCGAGAGCCTTCCCGGCTCGATAATCAAACCGCCTGTCTTTCTACCGGAAAGTGCCGTGGTCTCGGGATCCGTTATCGGACCGAATGTTTCTGTCGGTAACGATGCAATCATTGAACAGTCGATCATCTCGGACAGTATCATCGGCGATGGCGCAAAAGTGGTGAATGCCCGCTTATTCCAATCGCTGATCGGTGACCACGCGGAAGTGATTTGCCAGCCCGGCAAACTCATGCTTGGCGATCATTCGAGCATTGATTTTGAACCATAAACCTGCTGGAAGGTGTGTAGTATTCACCAGGTAGCGGGAAAAAGAAACGTATTTACAACGTCTGGTGTACGAAGACTTGCTGCACGATGAAGATGTGCGGCTCGTACTATTCCCCGGATTATTTCTACTGAAAGATTACGAAAGGAGCTGCCCATGAATTCGTTTCTGAGACTTCGGAAACTTCTCACCTTTTCTGTCCTGATCGGTATCATCCTTACGGCCGCAACAGGCTCGTTTGCCGAATGGCAGGGTGACCTTCAGTATAAACCATCGCCGGAAAATCTCAAAGCCCGTGCGTGGTTTCAGGACGCAAAATTTGGTCTCTTTATCCACTGGGGTGTGTATAGCCTCCTGTCTAAGGGCGAATGGGTCATGAACAATGACAAGATGACCTATAACGAGTACCGGAAGCTTCCCGCCCGTTTTAATCCGGTCAGGTTCGATCCCGATGAGTGGTGCCGCATGGCGAAAGATGCGGGCATGAAATACATTACCATTACGAGCAAGCACCACGATGGGTTTGCCATATTCGACAGCAAGGTGAGCGACTACGATATTGTCGACAGCACACCGTACGGCAAGGATATTCTCAAGATGCTCGCCGATGCCTGTACGCGCCACGGCCTCAAGCTTTTCTTCTACCACTCACAGCTCGACTGGCGTCATCCCGACTACTTTCCCCTGGGACGTACCGGCCAGAATTCCGGCAGGCCGCAATCCGGCGACTGGATCGCATATCTCGACTACATGAATACCCAACTCGAAGAACTCTGTACGAATTACGGTACCATCGGCGGCATATGGTTTGATGGCATGTGGGACAAGCCTGATGCGGATTGGCAGCTTGCCAAAACTTACCGGCTCATTCACAAGCTCCAGCCCCAGGCAATGGTCGGCTCCAACCACCATGTAACGCCCTTTAAGGGAGAAGATTTCCAGATGTTCGAAAAGGGACTGCCGGGCAGAGACCCCTATAACAAGGATTCGGGCATTTCCGACCTGCCCCTGGAAACCTGTGAAACCATGAACCGTTCCTGGGGATACAACGCGAACGACAAAAATTTCAAGAGTACCAAGGAACTCATTCAGTACCTCGTCAAGGCGGCCGGGAACAATGCTAATTTCCTCCTTAACGTCGGGCCGAAACCGGACGGCACCATTCAGGAGGAGTTCAAAACGAGGCTCGCCGAGATGGGCGCATGGCTCCGGGTCAACAGCGAATCAATCTATGGCACATCAGGAGGACCGATACCCCCGCAAAGCTGGGGAGTTGCCACCCGAACGAAGGGAACGATTTACCTCCATGTTCTCACCGATGAAGACACGGTGATTGCCGTACCTAATCTCAAAACAACCGTGCATTCCATCACACTCATTGATGGAACCAAAGTGGCGTTTGAAAAGACCGACCTGGGTATACTGGTGAAAATCCCGGAAAAACGCAATCCCTACGATACGGTTCTCGTAGTGAAATAATCGTTTGATCTCCCGGGACGTATTCGGTATGGCTGTCGGAAAGCGAATGCATCTCCTCCCCGTTTGATGCATTGGTTCCGATCCAACCGGGAAACAAATCCGCACAACGTTGGTGAAGGCAGACAAAAGCCCCCGCTCCAAAATGAGTGGGGGCTTTTATTGTTCAATCAGTTATGATGTACCTGATCAGAACGCCGACCGGAGATTGACACCGATAACCGGCTCATTGTAATCGTTGGCGTCGCTGACGTTGTCGGTATAATTGATGAACCGCACCAGGCCGCCGACCGAGGTTACCGAGTTGAGCTGGTAATCGGCCTGCACCTTGAGCGAGACCTTATTGTTGTCGATCTCATAGACACCGCTCTCACCGTTCCCGGAGGCGATGTATCCGATACCGGTGGTGGTCTTCAGGCGCTTGTCGCGGAACCACTTGTACGTTCCTGAAAGATTGAGCATGGTGATACCGGTGGCCACTTCCTTGCGTTCGTACCAGGCGTCACCGAGCTGGTTCTTCAGGTACGTTTTGTTTGTCGTGTGACCAAGCGATGCTGAGATACCCAACGGCAGGGGATTAATCTGTGAATTCAGGTTGAACATAACAGTCAGGTTGTTCGATTCACTCAGATCGTAATCCACCAGCGGACGGTTGTCGGAGATACTCATGTTCGAGATGCTCAACATTCCTGCATGACGCTGCATGCCAACAGGAAGCGTACCACCAAGGTTGAGCATGAGGGTGTTCGTCGAGGTATCGATCATGCTGAACGGATCGTTGGCGTTAACATTGAGGTCGAGGTCATTCACGACATCGTATATACGGTATCCCACCGATACGGATGGCGAGTAATCCCTGAACTGGCGCGGATTGTAGCTGACCGAGAAGTTTGTGATATTCGTGTCCTTCGTGAGGTCTTTCAGGTCGAGCGCATCACTGTTATACTGCTTGCGTTCACTTTCGAGGTTATCGGAATAGCTGTTGTATCCGAGATTGAATGAGAGTTGGTCACGATAGACGCGGGTGCGCAGGTCGATCTTGTAGCCGCCGATATCCGTCTTCTGCTGAGGATTTCCGAGAGAGATGTAGTGTGTCGGGATACGGTAAGCCTCGGTCTTGAGGCGGGTATTCGTCATCGGAATCGGCACCTCGGTGTTGAATCTGAATTTGTAGACGGAGAGTATCGCATCCTTGGCACCGTCGGCTAGGCTGTCCTTGATCTTCACCTTGTCAAACGATGACTGGGTTGTGCCGTTGAAGAGAAAGAGTGATTCATCGATTTCGGTCGGCAATTCATTCTTTATTTCCGGGGTGACATAGCTGAACATATTCTCCGTGGCAAGGGTGCCGCCGAATTCCGCGGATATTTCCGATTTGTTGTTGTTGAACCGCAGGGAGGTTTCAATAGTACCGACCCAGTTCTGTTTTGGCTTGTAATCGGTATAAAAGGAACTGTCCTGAAAGGCGCGGTAACGGGAATTATCCTCCGCGTTAAAGGTATACTCGAGTGACGTCGAGTCATCCTTTGCACTAAAAAAGTTGAATCCCAGCTTCCAGGTGGCGAATCTGTTCCTGATCGGAGAAACATCCATTTTCAGACCGGCGACTTGCCGTTTGGGCGTAGCGGCATCGAACTGGTAAATATTATACAGGAGATTCGTCGGATTCTGAATAGCCATCAGATTGCCTGCCGCAGTACTCAGCGTATCGCCCTCCTCGGTGACAAACGTATCGGTGTTGATCTGCTGGCAGTTGCTTTCGATAATGTGGATGCTCTCATCGATATCGCGTTTGTTGTATCCATAGACAACATTTGCGTTGAAACGGTTCGACTTGAATGCCATATTCAAGCCACGAACAAAGATTCCCTTGAGAGACAGATCACTGAAGATTGGATTGGAGTCTCCAACACGAACCTGCCAGTGTCGTGTCCTCCCCTCAAAAAAGTACCGGTTGATGGGCTGACGATTGGGAAGGGTTTCAGAGGTGAGAAAAGCTGTTTCCTCGCTCGAGAGCATGACACCCGCTTTCCAGTTTACCCCGCCAGCCTGTCCCCTGAGAGCCATGTCGACCTTGTTGTTCCAGAGCGGCACATACGAATTTCCCCCGGAACGTTCGTCGTGCTGAACTCCGAGGTAAAAATCTCCCTCGGCGCCGAGCGGCAGCGTTAGCTTCGTCTTGACCTGGAATGACCAGATGTTCGGGCCGATGGGATCGCCGTCCACATCCTTGACAACGGCTTCAATCTCATGAACACCATCGGGGAAAGGCCTCCTCGGTTCCCAGATCAGGGTATTGCCGGCGAAATTAACCTCCCGCGTCCGGTCAACCTTGTCAACCTTGAGACGTATGGTGTTGAAATCGATCTCGGTGCCGGCCTGGTAGAAACTAATCATAACAAGCTGTTCACCGCTGTCGTATACAACTCCGGGCTCCGGACTCGAGAGAAAAACCCCTTCCGCAGACATATTGACCATACCGTCAAGCGACATGTTCATGGGATTTTCTTCCGGCGTGAACGCGGGAAGAGACGTTTCGTTTCCCGCGGTATCCTGTGCGATCAGATAGTACTCGATTTTACCTTCCAGCCCGATATCCTTTTCCAACTCACGGTAGTAGATGTTATCCTCTTTCACCTTTAAGTTGATCGAGTTGTAGGTCGTTTCGCCCGGTTTTCGATAATAAAGCTTTACATTGGCAACCATTGTATCATCGAATACCTGCGCCTTGATCACTCCGGGCTCGACCTTATCCAGAACCGCGTTCATGTCGATCTGAGGAGCCATACTATCAGCGCCTGCGACGGAGGCCCAGAGAGAGAGTATGAGCACAACGACGATACCGGCCGTCACTAGTGCTGTCTTGTGATAGACTCGAGTCATGGTATCCCTTACCTCTTTCTTAACGTGATGGTTATTTTCCTTCCAGCTCCCAAATCATTCTCTTTTCACCACTGCCATCAGGATCGGTGAACAAGAGCTCTATGGTCTTCTTTTCCTTTGCCTGTTTTGCAGAAATGCCAAGGGTGGCCGGTTCACAGTCATCGGCTCCGGCAATTAAGGTGACCGATCCCTCCTCGGTAATGCGGCATCTTACCACCGCCTGACCGTTGACGAGGCGGATGGTGGGCGGGGTGGCATTCCACGTTTTCCCGTTGTCGGCTGAAAATTCGATGCCGCCACCACCGGCGCTGAACTCGGCGAGACTGAACGAGGCGTTCGTATCGACCGAACCTTCACGCCGGGCGGTAATTGTGACGCTGAAAGTCCCGTTCGTTGCCTGGGATGTTCCCCCTTCGGGCGTCATGTTCAGTTGCCAGGTCGGTTCCACAGCGTTCTTCCACTCGGTAAGCTTGTTTACCTGATCCTGAGTCAGAGTCTCGGCTTCGGAAGGTGCCTGGTCGGTTGGCACCCTGGTTCTCTGAAGCTGCTGAATGATAACCGAGCCGAGCTGGTTCATAACCTGGACTACACCCTGCACACCGATAAAGACCGCCTCTCCTTCCAGGAAAGCCGTGTTAAACTCGGTTCCGCGGACCGATGCCACCGATGAAGGCGTCTCAACCTCATATTCAGCACCACTCCGTACCCGGGAATACACTTCGCCCAGCAAGAGTTTCGTTCTCTGGACACCAGCCTTTTTCGCCCCGGGCTCAACCTCGGCCTGTACCGCGAGCGTGGTATTCTCGTTGATGAGAATACGGGAACCGTTGGTATACTGAATCATTGCCTTGTCCCCGGTCTCGGTCATAAGCTGGTAGCCGTCATAGAGATAATCCATTTTCTTTGCCGCCTTCCATTCCTCGCCATCTGCAGCGCGAAACTGAAGGTTACCGTTGATCCTAATAACGACGGCAACGAGATTCTCGTCTTGAGAAAGGGCCATCCCAGCGATAAAGAGGAGCAGCACGAGAAGTTGAATAACAATCGCTGTCAAAATACTCTTACGTTCCATTATCTACTTCCTGTATTTAGACGTTATCAGTAATCGTCATCTCAGTATCGATCGTTCACGGTGCAGAAACTTTGACTATTACAAAGGTACTGATAATCTCCATGAGCTGTTCCGGTGTAATGGGGCCGGTTTCGTCGCTCATACCTGCAAGTATCTTCCCCTTGAACGCCTCATACTCGGAGAAACCGCTCAAGACAACGCTGATTGCGTCGTTCAGTGCGTCCATGCTTAGCGCCCCCCCCTCGGCAACGACAAAGGGCGTCACGAACCATGCTTCCGAACTGACCGTCCCCACTTCGGCACCTTCGCTCTCAGCACTGACCGTCCAGGTATACCGGGAGGCATAGCTGAGTATTTCCGCATCCTCCGGGTATGTGTACTGGGTCGTGGTAACTTCTGCGGAATGAACGACTGATCCGTTATTATTCATAATGTTGATCCGGTACATAACCTGGGCACCAGGTCCAGCGGTTACTTCATTCCAGGAAAATGCCGGTAGTATAGTATCGATATTATTATTGACCGGACTCAATATCGTCACCTGGGTTTCTGATGAGAGAGATAACGTCCTGGATTCGGTGGCTGGTCCGATCGGATCGTTGAACTCGTTCGTCGGGGTAACATTCCAGGAATAGGTTGCTCCCGGTAAGAGCGGTTCACCATCGTATACCCAGCGGTTGTCTACGACTCCCACCGCCGAATACGACCAGTCGCTCTCAACGTCAAACACGGTTACGGTATAGTGTTCGCTGGTTCCCTTCCAGATGAAAACCGGCGTGTCTGTCGGGGTTATGCCGCCATCTTCCGGCGAGAGAAGCTGTACCTCAATCGGGGGTAATTCGAAGGATGTCATGACCGGTTCGCCGAGCGGTATATTATTATCATCGGTCGTCTGAACCTCGAAGTAGTAGATTGTCCCGTGCTCCAGGGCCGGCGCATCATCAGGATAGGTAAACGAGGTCGCGACTATCAGTCTCTTTCTAAAGGGGGACGGGAAATCGGGCTCTTCATCGATCCGCACCCGGTAGTATACCTGGCCTCCTCCCGCCTGGGCAGGCGTCCAGTCGATGGTAAACTTGGGAAAGCGCGGTTCGCTGAGCACCGGCGCCCGAAACTGGATGGTGAGTTCCCAGACATCACTCTTTCCCTCGTTTGTCTGGCTGATGAATCGCCCCAGCCCGTCAAAAGCCTGTATCTGCCAGCAGTATTTCCTTCCGCTGATGAGTTCCTCACGGGAATCGTTGGGATCGAAATCAACCGCTTCGCTCGACAATCCCGAGAGCTCCCAGATCGGTATTCTGTTGATTGCCTCTTCCTCCTCCAGAACCGTACCGTCGTCCCCGAACATCTTCCAGAGACGGAGAGTATAATTGACATTGATGATGGTGTTGTTCACCATGGAAAGATCGGTGACATTCGGACGCTGCCAGGCAAAACGAGGTATTGACACCACATCCATCGACATATCATCCGGTGACACAAGCTCGGGAGGAGGTGGGTTTTTAATATCGATTTCTTCCTCCACAACGAGCATGTCCCTGTCAGGATCATTTTCATCGCCAAAGGACGTCCCATCGCTGTACTTGCCCGAAAGCGAGAATCTCATGTTGTACGTGCCTTCCGGGAGATACCCGATGCGGAGAACTTCATCTTTGAATTCGCTGGACCACGCACCCGATGTCATCTCAACGGCGCCTTCCTGAATCATCGTATTGTTGATCAGGTAGCTCTGCCCAGCACTCAACTCGTCGACATAAGCTTTCGAGGGACCAACTATCCGGAGCCATCCCTCGCTAATCGGATCGTACTGGGCCGATCTGATGTAAATTTCCATAACCATGTAGGTGACAGTCTGCGGACCGGTATTAGAAACAGTAATGATCCAGAGATTCGGATTTGACAGCCAGTCGTCAACCGTAAAGGTCGCTGTTGGCATGATACTAAAAACAGGAGCGTTTACGCTTCCTGTCATCAATACTCTCGCCCCTGTCATTGCAGGCATACACGTCAGTATGACCAACAAGAGGATCGGGACAGAGAACCTCTTTATCAGTTTCATGGTATCTCCTCCATAAATGCATTAGTAAGAAATAATTCAGGCATAATGTATGGAAACAAAGATATTTTTTTTCATTATGTCAAGAGAAAAATAGTGCGTGCCCCACAAAGGAACCTTTTTAGACCGTAATAATCCATGTGTAAATATACTTTTTTCTCCAGTTAGTTCTGTGTTCTATATCACATTTTCGTTCTGGAGAGACAACATAATTATACGTTCTTTATACGAAATGTAATGTCCTCAGGAATAAAAAGACCTAGTAGCACTAGCTAAATGCACCCAGGAATCCGGGGAAAGGTTTGCGACAAGAAAACCGCTCACATCCGGTGAGAGAGTTAACCGTGCCGTATTCACCGGGAAGAAACCGTGATGCTGCCATCTCATCAAATACGACCACACTTCTCATGCGGCCAGGGAATGCCGACGCGCCTTCAGCCGTCCAGGCCCAGAAACGACAGTGTGCTCTCGAATGATCGGTTAACAATCATTCCGGGTGCAATACCGAACGGTTCCATAAACTCGAAGGCCAGGCCAAACGCGCCTATCTCATTGAACACATGGCCGTCAGAATTCACCGCAAGCAGATTTCCCTTCGATTTTGCCAGTTCCAACATCAAGGCAAGCCGATCAGGATCGGCCTTGTCGTTGAGGAGATAGGAGTTGTTGATTTCGAGGGCGGTCTCCGTTTCCGCTGCCACATCGGTAACCACATCGAGATCGAGCGGCAGGAGGGAAAAGTATGGATGGGTCAGGATTTTAATCTCCGGGTGCTTCCTCATCGCTTGTACGACGGCGCGGGTGTTGACTTCGACTCCCGTGTTTTTTGAGAAGGCATCGTGGGAATGGAGCCCGGCCAGAACAACCTCGTAACTGGGCACGCCCTCCCATACCGGACAATCGATAGATCCGTCGACATCCATGATCGATGCTTCAATGCCCTTAAATACCCGAACCCCTGCGATAACAGACGGCAGGCGTCGCAGCATCACCGAGAAGTACGATCGCGGCGTATCAAGCGCGGGCCCGTGATCGGTCACTGCAAACGCTTCAAATCCTTTTTCTCTCATGAGAGTAACTATTTCAAGAAGGGTATGGAGTCCGCAACTGCTGCGTATCGTATGAACATGGAGATCACACTGGGACATAGATATCTTCCGGGGTGTTATGTGTACGGTTTAAATCGACGGGTGAACAGCTGAAAAAAGCACGCGGATAAGTCACACGGGAACATTAGACATCCACAAACAACACTTGCCGCGGCAAATGGAAAGTTGTTACTCGACATAGGTCTCTTCAAAAATATCGACCGTGTCCGGGCGTGTATAGTTCACCATGGATTCCCGTATAATGGACTTGAGGTCGGTTACCTTGACCCGAATCTGTTCCATGGTGTCTCGGTCGCGGACAGTGACCGTGTCATCGTCCATTGTCTGCGAATCAACGGTCAGACAGTAGGGCGTACCTGCTTCATCCATGCGACGGTACCGCCGCCCGACTGTGCCGCTCTCATCGTAGAACACGGCGAATTCACGCTTGAGTTCCTGGTAGATCTCACGTGCCTTCTCGGGCATGCCATCGCGTCTCACGAGGGGGAAGACGGCAGCTTTGATGGGGGCAATGAGTGGAGAAATACGCATGACAATGCGGTTTTCCTTCTCGCCGGGTTCCTCCTCATAGGCATCGACAAGAACCTGGAGCATGGTGCGGTCGACACCGGCGGAAGTCTCGATTATATAGGGGGTATAGCGTTCGCTCCTCTCTTGGTCGAAGTAGCTCATGTCCTTCCCCGAGTACTCGGTATGACGTTTCAGGTCGTAGTCGGTGCGGTTGTGTACACCCTCGAGTTCCGACCACCCGAACGGAAAGCGGTACTGGATATCGAAGGCCGATGCAGCGTAGTGGGCCAGTTCGTTGGCACCATGCTCGTGCCAGCGGATGCGTTCGGGACGGATGCCGAGACGGTGGTGAAATTCCCAGCGCCGCTCCATCCAGTACTTCATCCAGTCGTCGGCCTCCTCTGGCCGGATGAAGAACTGCATCTCCATCTGCTCAAATTCGCGCGAGCGGAAAATGAAGTTTCCCGGGGTAATTTCATTACGGAACGCCTTCCCGATCTGTGCGATGCCGAAGGGAATCTTCTGGCGGGAAGAGTTGACCACATTGAGGAAATTCACATAGATTCCCTGGGCCGTTTCGGGTCGGAGATACGCGATCGATGCAGAATCCTCGACCGGACCGATGTGCGTCTTGAACATGAGGTTGAACTGGCGCACATCTGTCAATTCGCCGCCGCACTCGGGGCACCGTTCCGTTGTGAGATCATCGGCGCGGAACCGTCGCTTGCACTTCTTACAGTCAACCATCGGATCGTTGAATCCCTCAACATGCCCCGAGGCTTCCCATACCCGCGGATGCATGATAATGGAGGCGTCGATGCCCTCGATATTTTCATTCTCCTGCACCATCGCCTTCCACCAGAGCCGCTTGATATTGTTCTTGATCTCAACGCCGAGGGGACCGAAATCCCAGCAGGCCGACTGTCCCCCGTATATCTCGGACGAGAGGAAAATGAATCCGCGCCGCCTGCAGAGGCTCATGAGTTTTTCCATCTTGACCGGTGCCTTGTTTTTGTTCGGCTTCGCCATGTATCCTCCATATGGTCTCGATAATCTACTTTTGACTTAAATTTCTATACCTTATAATAATACATTTTTGCCCAATTCTCAATTACTTAAAACCTATACCTCTTGATCATTGTCCGGTGCCTGTTCGAGAGATGACGAGAAGGTAATTTTTCGGCTGAGAAGACGGCGCTTCTCATGTCAGCTTTTTCCCGCGGCCTGGAGCTTCCTCAGAAACGCCAGCGACTTGGGGGGGCGCGACGCTCCGGTGTGATATGCCAGGTACTGGAGCACGAGGTGTTCGATCTCCCCGCGCTGGGATTTCCCAACCCTGAGTTTCGCCAGTTCACCAGGCCGGGCGGCAAGAAGGTGCTTCATGACCATGAGAGAGCCGGGGCTGACCACGATACCGAATGTCCCGGATGTATCAGTGCACGAGCATACAAGCCCGCCGTCCGGAAAACTGAAGAATACCTTGGCGCTCTTGGCCTTTCTGCCACACTTCATACAGGTATCGAGCGAGGGCTGGTATCCCGCTGCAGAGAGGAGCCGCAGCACGAAGCGCCAGAGGTGTTTCTCCGCATCGGCGACCGCGCTTTCACACATATCGTTGAGTGACTCGACAAGAAGATCGAAGGTACCCGCTCTCGGGTCTTCGAGTGCCGTGTGGGTCTGGGCGATCTCGACAATACCCGAGGCCACAGCCAACATCGACAAATCTTCCTTGAGTGAACCGTACGATTCAATGATGTCGGTGCTGGACAGGGATTGGAGATCCCGCGTGTCACGGTGATAGTAGATACAGTTTATCAGGGTGATCGGTTCGAGGGAGGCACCGAAGGCGCTTCGGGGACGCCGGGCACCCTTCGCCACCACCTTGACCAAACCATGATTTTCGGTGATGAGGGTAACCAGCTTCGAGGAGTTAGACATTTTCATTATCTTTGAGACGACCGCCCGCGTTGTTCTCAGGTTCATCGTTCTCCTTCATGTCAGCAGTTTTAACCGTTCCCGGTGTTATCGTTTCGCGGGGTGGGATGCCGCCATCTTCAAGGGCCCCCTCCTGTCCCTTCATGATCGGAAGTTTGATGTCCGGGGTCAGCGTTCCGGCACTGATAACGAGCTTCATGGCATCTTCAACGCCCATACCAATATCACGCAACTCATCCTGCGGCACGAAGATAATAACTCCTGAGGTGGGATTCGGCGTGGTCGGAATGAACACGGTGCTGACCTGTGCCCCGGCCAGTTCACAGAAGGGTCCCTTGCAGTCCCGTGTGACAAAACCAATGGAAAAAACACCCTTTCGGGGATACTCAACGAAAACAGGGCGCTTGAAAATAATTCCCCTGCCCTCGACGAACGAATCCGAAAGCTGGCGCACCGCCACATAGATTCTGCTCATGAGGGGAACGCGGTTTACCATTCTATCCCACAGATCGATAAACTTCGCTGTCGCCGTCTTGTGAGCGATGAGGCCGATCAGGCAGACCAGGAGAGCAAGGGTGATTGCACCGAGCCCGGGGATATACGTCTTGTTCCAACCGAGATGGACGAAAAGCAGGGTATACCATTTCCCGAGAATACTGTCGAACAAACGAAAAGCCTGGACGAGTATCCAGACCGAAATTGCCGCGGGAGCGAGCACTACCAGACCGGTGATAAACCAGGTTCGTATCTTCCCTAAAAAGCCCTTTTTCGCTTCGATATTTTGCTCATAATCAATCATTGTTCTTCTGCCTTGTGGTATCGGGAAGTGTTATGTGAAAGACTTCTTCACCTTCCTTGATCATGCCGTATTCACGGCGAGCTATCTCTTCTATATAGGTTGAATCCGTCTTTAACCGTTCGATTTCGTGTTCGAACGTTTCCTTTTCACTGCAGGCCGTGTCGAGTACGGCCTGTTCCTCACGCTGTATAAGGGTAAGGCGCCAGATCTTGAGCACGCCTTTCCCAAAGGTGAACGTAACGAGCGCCGAGACAAGTGCAGCTGTGGCAGCAACTTTCCACCAGTTGGATTTCCGTTTCAATTTCCGCTTCTCCATTACCCACGGAATCGGATAGGTATCTCTGTTTCCTGTTCAGCACCGGGCAGAATCCTGACGAACAATATAATCTTGGAATTCCCCGGTGAGCGATTACTTTTTTTTATACACATCATCGGGTTCGAATATCTTATCGGCTATGGTGCTGAAGCTGCCATCCCCGGGATTGATCCTGCGGTAAAAACACGACCGGTAACCCATGTGGCAGGCGGCTTTCATGCCCCTCTGCTCGACTTTGAACAACAGGCAGTCAGCGTCACAGTCGATGAGGGCCTCACGGACTTCCTGGATGTTGCCGGAAGATTCCCCCTTGACCCACAGTTCCCTGCGGGACCTTGACCAATAGGTCATCATGCCGGTTTCGAGGGTCGCCTCGAGGCTCTCCCTGTTCATCCAGGCGAACATGAGGACCTCACCAGTCTCGGCGTCCTGCGCAATCGCGGGAACCAATCCCGACGAATCGAACTTGATGGTGTCTATATCCAAGATACCTCTCCTCTTCTCAGGCGTATGTGTTACACATCACAAACGTTCAACCACCCGGGAAATGGTCGTTTCCATTCCCGGTACAAAATTTCAATCCCCAAACCGGATTTGCCGTAACCGTACGTGATGCCCGGCTCATTTTCTGATCGAGCCGGTCCCGTAGACTACCCATTTGTAGGTAGTAAGATCGGCAACACCCATGGGACCCCGCGCATGGAGCTTATCGGTCGAAATGCCGACCTCAGCACCAAGACCGTACACGCCGCCGTCGGATAAACGTGTGGACGCATTGACCATGACCGATGATGAATCCACATTCGTGACAAAGTAATCAGCCGCCTCGATCTCGCTGGTCACAATGGCCTCCGTGTGTGCTGAGGAATACGTATTGATGTGATCGACCGCAGCTTCGAGAGAATCGACGACCCGAACGGCCAGAATGAGATCAAGATACTCGTTATACCAGTCCTCTTCGGTCGCCTCCTTCATTTCCGGAACGAGAGAGCGTGAAGTTTCACAGCCACGCAGCTCAACACCTCTATCGAGAAGTTCCGGCGCGGCACGTCTCAGGAACTCCCCGGCGATTTCGCGGTGAACGAGCAGCGTTTCAGCGGCGTTACAAACACCCGGGCGCTGTGTCTTCGCATTAATCGTAATAGCGATTGCATCGTCGAGATCGGCCGATTTATCCACATACACGTGGCAGTTGCCCTCATAATGCTTGATGACCGGTACCCGGGCATTCTCAACAACCGTCTTGATCAATCCCTTCCCGCCACGCGGAATAACCAGATCGACAACACCGCTTGCCTCTAGTAAGTATTTTACGCCTTCGCGGTCGGTTAGTTCTATAATAGAAACAGCGCCATCCGGGATGCCATTCGCAATGGCGACCTTATTGAGAAGGCCGGCAAGCATGATGTTCGAGTTGAACGCTTCCTTCCCGCCGCGCATGAGCACGGCATTCCCCGCCTTGAGGCACAGACCAGCCGCATCCACCGTGACGTTCGGCCTCGACTCGTAGATAAAACCGATGAGACCAATCGGAACCGTCATCTTCCCGACCCGTATTCCCGCGGGACGATGGACCATGTCGGTTAAGATACCCACCGGATCAGGGAAGGACGCAATCTCACGGAGACCGTTTGCCATACCCTCGATACGCGCATCGGTGAGGGCCAACCGGTCGATCATGGCGGTTGACAGGCCGAGATCGTTCGCCGCGGCGAGGTCTTTTTCATTTGCATCTTTGATCGCAGCGTGGTTATCCATGAGAGCTTCCGCCATGGCACAGAGCGCACGGTCCTTGACCGCGGATTCGAGACCGGCCATCATTCTCGCGGCTTTCTTTGCCTTGTGGGCCTTCTCCATGACGTGTTTCTGTACGTCCATTCTCTTCCCCTTTCGTTACTTTGGGTACGAAAGTCAGGTATTCATCGGCGCGAATGTTGTGTTTGAGTGCCTCCGGTACCGGTTCCGGACGAATATACTCATCGTTTCACCAGGTCGTTACGGTGTATGACGGTCGCGCCGTTGTCGTAGCCCAGGATATCATCAATCTCGTTGGAGTGACGTCCCATGATCTGTTCAATCTCGCCGGTACTATAGAGAGTGACGCCGCGTGCTATTTCGTTTTTTTCGGGACCGAAGACCGCGACAACATCGCCGATGTCGAATGTTTTCTCGACCGCCTTTATTCCGCTCGGCAGGAGACTCGCATTCTTTTCGACAATGGCCCGGGCAGCACCTTCATCAACGTAAATCCTCCCCCGCACCTGGGCGGTCATCTTGATCCAGTGCCGCCGGGCATTGAGCCCGTTCGTTTTCGGTACAAACAGGGTGCCCGCCTCGGAACCTGCCACCAGTTCGGACAGGAGGTGCCTGCGGCCATGCGCGATGAGCACCATCCCGCCGGCATTAAGTACACGGTTCGCCGCCTCGATCTTGGTACGCATCCCCCCCACCGCAGTTTGGTCACCGGCCCCGCCCGCAAGCTGCTCGATCTCGGTGGTTATCTCATGAACAAGCGGGATCAATGAACCTTCCCCACTGGCCGGATCACGGTCGTATAAGCCCTCCACGTCGGTAAAGAGCACCAAGAGATCGGCATTGACCAGCCCGGCAACATATGCGGAGAGGTTGTCATTGTCGCCGACCTTGACCTCTTCGGTGCCCACCGAATCGTTCTCGTTGATGATGGGCACAACATTCATATGGAGCAACTCGCCAAGTGCATTCTGGACGTTTACATACCGCTTGCGGTCGTGGATATCGTCGATGGTGAGCAATATCTGGCCGACCGGAATATCAAACGTCCGGAGAGCCTTGTCGTACGCGTCGATGAGCAGATTCTGGCCGATCGAGGCGAGCGCCTGGAGCTGTGGAATGGAGCGCGGCCGATGGTGAATATTCATCCGTCCCATTCCGCCCGCAATCGATCCCGAGCTGACGATGACTATTTCATATCCTTTCGCACGCAGGTCGGCGAAATCACCCGCATGACGCATGATTGCCTGCATGTCGAGGGTATACGGTCCCGTGGTTACCATCCTGGTGCCGAGCTTGACCACGATACGGCGGGCCCGGGCAACCAGTTTTTTTCTGTCGATTCTGTTCAGAGTTCCCTGCCTTCGAGCTTCAGGTAGCGTTTCAGTTCTTTCGTCAGTGAGGCGAACATATCCGGCAGCAGGCTCTGGGCGCCATCGCTTTCGGCCTCTTCCGGATTGGGATGAACCTCGATCAAAAGACCGTCCGCACCGCATGCGATCGCCGCCTTGCTCATGGGCCCTACCAGATGCCGAATGCCGGTTCCGTGAGAAGGATCGACGATCACCGGGAGGTTGCTGATCTTCTTTATGAGCGGCACCGCAGACAGGTCGAGCGTGTTCCTGGTTGCCGTCTCAAACGTACGGATACCGCGCTCGCAGAGGATAATTTTGCCGTTTCCCTCGCTTGCAATATATTCCGCCGCCATCAGAAGATCCTGGACAGTGGCGGCCATGCCTCGTTTCAGTATCACCGGTTTGTTGATTTTGCCGAGGTCTTTCAAGAGCACAAAGTTGGTCATGTTCCGTGCTCCGACCTGAAGTACATCTGCATACTTCGCCACCAAAAGGACATCGGCGGGCGTGATAACCTCGGTCACAATCTTGAGGCCGGTGATGTCCGAGGCTTCCTTGAGAAGCTTGAGCCCCTCTTCTTCGAGTCCCTGGAACGAATAGGGCGAGGTGCGTGGTTTGAAGGCGCCGCCGCGAAGATACTGGGCACCCGCTTTCTTGACCATTTTCGCTGTGGTAACGATCTGCTCACGGTTTTCGACCGAGCACGGGCCGGCGATGAGCATGAATTCCTTCCCGCCGACAGTGTGCTCGCCAATCTTGATAATCGTTTGCTCGGACTTCAGTTCCCTTCCCACGAGCTTATATGGTTTGAGAATCGGCATGACCGTCTCGACACCGGGAGCGCTTGCGAGCTTTTCGAGCCGGAATTTTCCCCGCTCGTCGCCGATCGCCCCGATAACCGTCCGTTTCGACCCGTAAATGGGATGAGGTGTATAGCCGAGTTCTTTTATACGATCTATGATATGATCGGTCTGTTCCTTCGTCGCATCGTTCTGCATGACAATAATCATGGTAAGAATCAACTCCCCTCTGCTGAGAGACATTCCTTCGGTTAACAGTACCGGTACCGTCACGGCTCCCCGGGCTGTTCAGTACATCATGAGACCCGTGGTTTATCCATCCCGCGTGCGGCAGGGAGCCGGCGGTATCGCATCCACCTAAAAGCGAACTATGACGCCTCGTTCCGAGAGATACTCCTTCGCTTCCCCGACAGAGTACTCCCGGTAGTGAAAGATGGAGGCGGCGAGAGCCGCGCTTGCACCCCCCGAGGTCAGAGCCTCATAGATGTGTTCGAGGTTGCCGCATCCACCGGATGCGATGACCGGTATGTTAACCGCGTCGGAAACCGCGCGTGTCAGTTCGATATCATAGCCGTCCTTTGTGCCGTCACGGTCCATGCTCGTGAGCATGATTTCACCGGCGCCCCGCTCTTCGACCTCCCGGGCGAATTCGATGGCGTCGAGACAGGTGGATGTCCTACCGCCGTGGATATGCACCTCGAAGTGTCCTCTCTCACCGGACGGTATGGTCTTCGAACGCTTGGGATCGATCGCGGCAACAATGCACTGGTTGCCGAAGCGCTCCGCCCCTTCGTTGATGAGATCGGGTGTGAGTACCGCGGCGGTGTTGATCGAAACCTTGTCGGCGCCGGCCTTGAGAATCTCGCGGATGTCACGGAGCGTGCGGATTCCGCCGCCCACGGTGAACGGGATGAAGACCTGCTCGGCAACCTGATGCACCATGTCGATCATGATGTCACGATAGTCCGAGGAGGCGGTGATGTCGAGGAATGTCAGCTCGTCCGCACCCTCGCGGTCATAATGGCTCGCCTGCTCGACCGGATCGCCGGCATCGCGGAGGTTCACATAGTTCACTCCCTTGACGACACGTCCTTTATCCACATCGAGGCAGGGTATTATTCGTTTTGCAATCATGGAATTCTAATTTCCGGAGAATTGAAACTAGCGATTTTCTTCACTGAATTTTTTAATCCTTTAAAAAATTTTATTCTCTCTTCATTCCGTCAAACATCGAAAAACCGGAAGCTCTTCACTCTTGCTCGTTCTCATTCCCTTCTGCAACCCGTATCGCCTCCTCGAGTGACAGGGTGCCCTCGTAGAGCGCCTTGCCGGTTATGACAGAATCGACTCCGAGAGGTTCGAGTTCCCGAAGACTTCTGATGTCATCGATGGAAGACACGCCGCCGGAAGCGGTGATCGCAAGCCCGGTCTCGCGCGCCATACGCCCGGTCTCGGGGATGTTCGGGCCGGTCAACATACCGTCACGGGCAATATCGGTGTAGATAATCAGCGTAATCCCCCGCTTCTTCATTGCGAGGGCAAGCTCAACCGCCGGTGTCCCGCCATCCTGTGCCCAGCCCCGTGTAGCGGCGATGCCGTTCTTGGCGTCGATGCCGACTACGATCCGATCCGGGCCGTACGCTTCGACCGCTTCGGTGACGAGATCGGGCCGTTCAACCGCGACGGTTCCGAGGATAACCCGGCTGATGCCCATGTCGAGAAGGGCATTGATTCGTGCCATATCGCGGATACCGCCGCCGAGTTCGGTACGCATGATCACTCGCTCGACGATCGCCCGCACCGCTTCATCATTGATCCCGCGTCCTGCGAAGGCACCGTTCAGGTCGACAATATGGAGCAGGGACGCGCCGGCTTCTTCCCAGCGGTGCGCCATCACGCCGGGATCATCGCCATAGACGGTCTCGTCCGCCATGCGCCCCTGGAGCAGCCGAACACACCTTCCATCCTTTATATCAACAGCCGGTATGACAAGCATGGTTATAACTCCATAAAGTTTTTCAGAATCGCCAGCCCCTTCTGCTGGCTTTTTTCCGGGTGAAACTGGATGCCGTACACCCGGTCGCGCCCGACAACCGAAGCAATGC
>CAYWBT010000024.1:0-25311 GCA_964456585.1 uncultured bacterium | reverse complement strand
CAAGCGCGGCGACGCCGATGTGATGATCACCGGCGGCAGTGAAGCGGCAGTTACCCCGACCTCCATGGCGGGATTCATCAACATACAGGCTCTTTCGCGCCGCAATGACGAGCCGGAAAAGGCCGCACGACCATTCGACAGGGATCATGACGGTTTCGTGATGAGTGAAGGCTCGGCAGCCTTGATTCTCGAGGAGTTTGAGCATGCGAAAAATCGCGGTGCTCCCCTGCTTGCCGAGATTTCCGGGATCGCATTTACCGCTGACGGGTACCATGTGACGGCGCCCCATCCTGAAGGGCTCGGTGCGGCAAAGGCGATGGAACTATCGATCGAACGGTCAGGTATGAGGAAGGAAGATGTGGATTACATAAACTGCCACTGTCCGTCCACACCGGCCGGTGATGTGGCGGAAAACAAGGCTATTAAACGATGTTTCGGCGACAGGGCATATAATCTCACATTGTCTTCGACAAAATCGATGACCGGCCATCTCCTCGGGGCGGCAGGAGCTATCGAGTGTGCGGTGACTGTCAAGGCGATATTAACCGGTGTTGTTCCCCCGACGATCAATGTTGAGAACCAGGATCCGGAGTGTGATTTGAACTGCACGCCGAACAATGCGGTGGAAAAGGAAATCAATTTCGCCCTGTCAAATTCGTTCGGTTTCGGTGGCCATAACGCTACGATCGCCTTAAAAAAAATTAATTGATGAACTATGGGCTTAATTGGGTGGCTGAAAAGTTTCTTCAGGTCGAAAGATCTGCCTTTTAACATCGAGGAAGTCGAGGCCGCACTCGGATATCACTTCAACGATTCGTCCTTTCTATACCGCAGCCTCAAGCACCGTTCATATTCGCAGTCGATTGATGGTAACATAATGCTGTCGAACGAGCGGCTTGAATTTCTCGGTGATTCCGTGCTCAACATGGTTGTTTCGCACCACCTTTTTGAAGAGTATCCGGATATTCAGGAAGGCGATCTTACCAAGAAGCGCAGTAACCTGGTCAACAAGCAAGCCGCCGCACTGGCGAGTAGGAAAATCGGCCTCGACCGGTTTATCCTTCTCAATGATTCGGAAGAAAACGCCGGCGGGAGAAAGAGAACGTCCATCATCGCCGATACCTTTGAAGCGGTGATCGGGGCAATCTACCTGGATGGCGGGTATGCCGCATCCGAAGCGTTCATCCAGCGGGCTGTCCTCGACGATCAGGATATCGTGAACCGCGGAAAACAGGTGAATTACAAGAGCCAGCTCCTCGAGTTAGTTCAGGCAAAAAAACTCGGACATCCTCTGTACCGGACGATTGATGAGAGTGGTCCCGACCACGATAAAATCTTCACCGTCGAGGTCATAGTACGCGGCGATTCACTTGGTTCCGGGGTGGGGAAGAGCAAGAAAGACGCACAACAGCTCGCCGCAATGGAGGGGTTGAAAATACTGAAGAAACGATTCGAAGAGGACGGGAATCTTCCCGGTAAACACGAAGTATAGATGTGACGGTGTGTGACGTTATCGGCATTGAGTGAATGAAGCGGATTATGGTCGGCTGCGTACATAATGTGATGGTCAAAATGCTTGTACCCCGATACACGCACGATATACGCATGATGAAAGTGAGGCTTGCATGATCGATTATCAGTTGAGCGAAGATCAGGTTATGATTCGCGACGCTTGCCGTGAGATTGCGGAAGACTATATCAAGCCGGTCAGGGCCAAGTACGATGAAGAAGGCACTTTCCCCTGGGATATCTTCGAAGTGCTCAGGCAGGCAGACATATGTGGCGTGTATATACCGGAGGAGTATGGCGGTTTCGGGGGCGGCACATTCGAAATGGCGATCGCCGTCGAGGAGCTCTCACGTGCGTGCGGCGGGATTGCGCTCATGTTCGGCGCAACCGGGCTCGGGGCATACCCCATTATTCTCTACGGTTCAGAAGAGCAGAAGAAACAGTTCCTGCCTGATATCGCCGCCGGAAAAAAGCTCGCCGCGTTCGCGCTGACCGAATCGAACGCCGGTTCTGACGTTTCCGGTATCGAGACCACCGCGGTCAAAGACGGCGATCACTACGTCCTCAACGGTGTCAAACAATGGATCACCAACGGGGGCGAGGCCGAAACGTATTCGGTCATTGTCTCGACCAATAGAAAGAAGGGCGCCCGGGGTCTCTCCGCGTTCGTCGTCGAGAAGGGTACGCCCGGATTTACCTTCGGTAAGAAAGAGAACAAGATGGGAATCCGCGCATCCGCAACCCGCGAACTCGTCTTCCAGGACTGCCGCATACCGAAAGAGAACCTCCTGGGACGTGAAGGCATCGGATTCATCGTCGCGATGAGAACCTTCGACAGATCGCGTCCCGGTATCGCTGCGCAGGCGCTTGGTATTGCGCAGGGGGCTTTCGAGGAGGCGGTTGCCTTTATCAAAGAACGCCACCAGTTCGATCAGCCGGTCAGTTCGTTCCAGGGCGTTCAGTTCATGATCGCCGAGATGGCAACCAAGATTGAAACGGCACGCTCCCTCGTGTACGCGACCTCGCGCATGATCGATGCCGGAGTGAAAAACATCAGCATGGCTTCCGCCATGTGCAAGCTGGTGGCGTCCGATGTGGCCATGGAGGTGACCACGGATGCTGTCCAGTTAATGGGCGGCAGTGGCTACATGAAGGAATATCCCGTGGAAAAGATGATGCGGGATGCGAAAATTACCCAGATTTACGAAGGCACAAACCAGATCATGCGCCAGGTGATCGGTCTTGAGGTTCTAAAAAAGATATAAGAGGGCGGTGTGCAACTCTCCGCCGGTGAACGTCCATTTATGCGGCATGAAACACCAATGTCAGGAACTGACACGCTCGGCATAGGCACCCTTAAACTGTGGCTACTGGTGTCCACTCGACTTTCAGCATTCCCATCCTTGATGCCGGCCTGTCGAAGTGTATCGCCCCCGAAAACGGATGCAAGGTGATTGGCGATGGGAGTCCGGTCCAGCAATGTGGGAGCGGAGACTATGGAGATGAGACGGTGGCGTTTTCTTGACACGGGTAAAGAAAACGCCTTTTTTAATATGGCACTCGATGAAGCGCTCGTGAGGGCGGTGCACGACCATACCACGCCGCCTTCCATAAGGGTGTATGAGTGGCATCCTCGGGCGATTACCTGCGGTTATTCCCAGGATGTGGGAAGCATGATCGATCTTGCGCGGTGCACGGCCGAGGGGGTGGATGTTACGAGGCGTCTCACCGGGGGCCGCGCTGTATTTCATGATGACGAGCTGGGATATTCTGTTGTAGGCTTGGTCGATGATCCCCGGTTCGGCGGAAGCATACGCGACACGTTTCAGTCGATCGGGCGCGTGCTGGTGAGCGGATTGAACGCCCTGGATATCCCGGCAGAGCTCAGCCGGGGTGAACGGACTGGAGGATCATCCGGAAGATCGTTACCCTGTTTCCTCACCACGGCACGGTATGAGATCACGGTGGACGGTCATAAGATCGTGGGGAGTGCCCAGTGCCGGTTTGCTGGTGTTTTTCTCCAGCAGGGCTCCATTCTGACAGGCCCGGGACAGGATCGTCTGCTTAAGTACCTGATCAATCCCGGATTACCGGTGCGTGACCGGGGAAAACATGTCGGGCGGCGGTTTTACACCCTGTCGGGTATGACCGGGAATACCGCCCGGGCGACACTGAAAGAGACTCTTTTTACGTCGTTTGACGCAGCAGTGGGCGGGCACTGCGAACGGGTGTCCCCCACGCAAGCGGAATTGGATGATACGGAACGTTTCATCAGAGAACGGTATGCCTCGAAAGGATGGATTTTAGGCCATGAACAGAAACCTCGTGTTTGATTTTACCAACCTGACCGAGAGCGCGGTCAGCGAGCACGGCATTCCTGACGGGATGATCAACTCCCTCAACGATCGTGCGGCTGCGATAGATGAAGCATTGCAGGGGAAACGGCAAGCAGGCGGCTACCCTTACCGCGACCTTCCCTATCAGGATGTTGACGATATCATCTCTTTCGCCGATTCGGCCATGTCGAAATTCGATAACTTTGTCAATGTCGGCATCGGTGGATCGGCGCTCGGTGCGCAGGCTCTCTTCAGCGCGCTCTGCCATCCCTTCCGAAACGTGCAGGATAGCTCTTCTTCCGCGGGAATGAAGATGTTTTTCGCCGATAACATCGATCCCGACTATCTCGCGGGGATGTTCGATGTCTGCGATCCGAAGAGAACGCTCTATACCATCATCACCAAGTCCGGTTCGACCGCCGAGACCATGGGAACGTTTCTCCTGGTGAAGGAAATGTTGGAAAAGTCCCTCGGCAGTGCCTGGACGGAGAACATCGCGATCATAACCGATGCAGTTAGGGGGGACCTCAGAAAGATAGCCGATGATGCCGGTATTGTTTCGTTTGTTGTGCCGGATGGTGTCGGCGGCCGTTTTTCCGTTCTGACCCCGGTCGGACTTGTCCCGGCGGCGTGTGCCGGTATCGATATAAGGGAACTCCTCGCCGGGGCCGCTTCGATGGACAAACGGCTCGATTCGGCCGAGGTCATGGATAATCCCGCCTACCTGTACTCGATGTACCAGTACCTGCTCGATGTGAAATCCGGAAAGCCGATCTCGGTGATAATGCCTTACTCGTCCGCGCTCTCGAACCTTGCGGACTGGTATCGTCAGCTCTGGGCCGAGAGCCTGGGAAAGAAACTCGATCTCGATGGCAGGGTGGTCAATGTCGGCCCGACGCCGGTAAAGGCGCTCGGTGTTACCGATCAGCATTCCCAGGTACAGCTTTATATCGAGGGGCCGTATGACAAGATATTCACAATTCTGGCAGTGGGTGAATTTACCCATACACTTCCCATGAAAGAGGCGTTTCCCGGGACAAGCGCGCTCGATTACCTGGCGGGACACACCATGGCAGAGCTGATCGAGGCGGAACGGCTCGGGACGATCTATGCGCTGACGGTGAACGGCCGCCCGAACATGACGATCACCTTCCCGGTCATCGGGCCCGGGACGATCGGGCAGTATTTCTACGCGTTTGAGGCTGCCATGGTCTTTTCCGGGGCGCTGTATAACGTAAATCCGCTCGACCAGCCGGGTGTCGAAGCGGGGAAAATAGCCGCCTTTGCCCTGATGGGCAGACCCGGGTATGAACAGCGGGCCGCCGAAATCAGGAACGCCCTTTCACGCAACGAAAAATATGTAAAGTAGGTCAATGCGAGCACTTCTGGGTATCATTCTCATCGTTACCGTGCTGATTGTTTTCGTCCTTGCCGGTATCATCGAACAGGCGGAGGATAGTCCCCGTTTTCATCTGGACGCCCCGATTCCCGTTGAAGCCGACACGGCCTACTGCGGGCCGGGAAAGTACGGGGGGCGGGTGCTGATCGGGGAACTGGGCGATCCCAAGACCTTGAATCCGGTGACTGCAAACGACGCGGGAAGCAGGAACATCTACGCCCGTATTTTTTCCTCGCTCATCTCGAAGGACAACATCACCCAGGAAATCGTTCCCAGTCTGGCGCATTCCTGGGAGTTTTCCGAGGACTACCTCGAAATCACTTACCACATGCGGCGCGGCATTCTCTGGAGTGATGGGAAACCGGTAACAGCCTACGACATGGCGTTTTCCTACGAGGTGATCTACGATCCGCGGGTTGCCAACAGTCTCAGCGACATCATGCGAGTCAACGGCGAACCGTTTGTGGGCACAGCCGTCGATTCGTTTACCTTCAAGGTCTCCATTCCCTCGCCGTTTGCACCGTTCCTCGAGTGGTCAGGCGGCGCGGTGCCGGTTCTGCCGAAACACATTCTCGAGCCGGAGCTGGAGAAGGGGACGTTCGATTCGGCCTACAACATCAGCTGGCCGCCCGAAAAACTCGTCGCCTGTGGGCCGTACCTGCTCGAAAAGTACGAATCCGGCGTGAAAAGCGTCCTGCGGCGCAATCCGTCCTACTGGCGGGTCGACAGCACGGGGAACCGTCTCCCGTTTATCGAGCGTATCATCCACATTAACGTTCGCAACACTGAAACCATGTTCCTGATGTTCCAGACCGGGCAGCTCGACATGCTGGGGGTACGTCCATCCGACGTGGCGATGCTCGAAAATGAAGAGGAAGAACACAACTTCCGCCTCTACAATCTCGGTATCGATATGGGGCAGAGTATGTTCTGGTTTAACCTCAATCCCGGGAAGAGAGACGACGGAAAACCCTACGTGGTTCCCCATAAGCTCGCGTGGTTTCGGGATGTGCGCTTTCGTAAGGCTATGGCACACGCAGTCGATCGCGTGGGTATGATCCAGACCGTATACAACGGCATGGCGGAGCCCATCTCCGGTCCCGAGACGCGAGCGAACAAGCTCTGGTACAATCCTGACACGGTCAGGTACGACTACGATCTCGACAGGTCACGGGCGCTTCTCGACGACATGGGATTGATCGACCGCAACGGCGACGGTGTCCGCGAGGACGGGGATGGCAATCCGGTGGAATTCACCATGATCACCAACACCGGCAATGACCTGCGGGAGCTCATGGGAAACATCATCAAGGACGACCTGGCGAAGATCGGCGTCAAAATGAACTTCAATCCGGTCGAGTTCAATACCCTGATTGTAAAGATAGACAACGAGTACGATTACGAGTGCTGTCTTTTGGGACTGACATCGGGCGATCCCGATCCTTCCAGCGGCATGAGCGTATGGCTCTCGTCAGGCCGCATGCACCAGTGGTATCCGAGCCAGCCTGAACCGGCGACCGAGTGGGAGGCCCGTGTCGATAAACTGATGAACCTCCAGATGACAACGCTTGACAGTGAAAAGCGGAAAGAGTATTATGACGAGGTGCAGTACATCATCTCCGACATGGTGCCATACATCTACCTTGTGATACCTCAGATTCACGTTGCGGTGCGTGATAAATACGAGAATCTCGTTCCATCCGTTCTGCGTCACCGTCTCCTGTGGAACATCGAAGCGGTGTGGGAGCGATAGGGCCTATGAAAACGTACATACTGAGACGTCTCCTCCACATGATACCTCTCCTTTTGGGGATCACGTTTTTCAGTTTCCTGATCATCAGTCTCGCTCCGGGGGATTTTTTGACCGCGATGTCCCAGAATCCCCAGATCACCGCCGAGACAATCGCGGAAATGCGGGCAAAGTTCGGTCTCGACCGGCCCTGGTACATCCAGTACCTCAGGTGGATCTGGAACATCCTGCACCTCGATTTCGGCTACTCATTCGCCAACCAGGTGCCGGTCTTTACCCTCATCGCGCAGCGGCTGAACAACACGTTGCTCCTCGCGCTCTCGGCGGCATTCTTCGCCTGGGGTCTCTCGATTCCTCTCGGCATCATCAGCGCGATCAGGCAGAATACGTGGGTTGATCGGTCGGCATCGTTTGTCGCGTTCATCGGGCTTTCTATTCCCGAGGTGTTCTTTGCACTGCTCATGGTGCTTTTCGCCGCCAAAACCGGCTGGTTCCCGGTGGGAGGTATGAAATCGATCGACTTCGAATACCTGCCGTTTCCCCGGCAATTGCTGGATCTCCTGTACCACCTCATCCTGCCGACCATCGTGCTGGGGAGTATCTCCATGGCGGGCCGCATGCGCCAGATGCGCGCGAACCTCCTCGACACGCTTCTCCAGGACTATATCCAGACAGCACGAGCGAAGGGGCTCAGCGAACGTATCGTGATCTACAAGCACGCGCTCAGGAACGCCATAAATCCCCTCATCACGCTCTTTGGCTTTACCCTGGCAAACTTGCTTTCGGGTGCGTTTTTGGTCGAGGTGGTTATGAGCTGGCCGGGTCTCGGCCGGCTGATCCTCGATGCCCTCTTTGCCCGTGATCTCTACCTGGTCATGGGATCGCTGCTCATGGCGTCGGTGATGCTGATACTCGGTAACCTGGTCGCCGATATTCTGCTCGCCCTTTCCGATCCGAGGATACAGTATGAATAGGGAAGCAAAGATCGTATCACAGTCCCCCTGGGCGCTTTTCTGGCGCTATCTCATCAGGAACCGCATGGCGGTGGCCGGCGGCGTGATCCTCGTGGTATTTTACCTGCTCGCCCTGTTCGCCGACTTTTTCGCCCCGTACGGTGTGGAAACACAGAATCGTACGCTCAACTACTGTCCCCCGACACGTTTACACATTATCGATACATCCGGAAAATTTCACCTTGTACCGTTCGTGTACGGTAAGGTGAGCGTGGATAAGAAGTGGACGCTCTACGGCGATGATACCACGAAAATCTATCCCCTCCGGCTGTTCGTGAAGGGCGAACCATACCGGCTCATCGGTCTCATACCGATGGCCTGCCATCTCTTCGGTGTCGAGGGTGACGGCCGCATCTTCATTATGGGTACGGATCAATCCGGGCGGGACGTGTTCTCACGGCTGCTGTTCGGCGGGAGAATATCACTCTCGATCGGTCTGGTGGGCATACTTCTCTCCTTCTCGTTCGGTATGCTCATCGGCGGCATTTCAGGATACTTCGGCGGCGTGGTCGATACGATAATCATGCGCTTTACCGAACTCATCATGTCCATTCCGGGACTATACCTGATAATCTCGTTGCGTGCCGCGTTCCCGACGGACATTGATTCTGATAAAATGTACCTCATCATCGTGGTTATCCTCTCGTTTATCGGCTGGGCATCCATGTCGAGGATCATTCGCGGCATGGTGCTCTCAATCAAGGAGAACGACTATGTAACCGCGGCGCGCGCCCTCGGCCTGAGTCATATGCGAATCATCATCAGGCATATTCTGCCCAATACGCTCTCGTTTGTCATCGTGGCGGCGACTGTCTCCATCCCCGGATATATACTCGGCGAGGTGGCGCTGTCTTTTCTCGGCGTGGGGATCGCCGAGCCGGCGGCGAGTTGGGGAAACATGCTGAAACAGGCACAGAGCGTGCGCGTTCTGACATCGTTTCCCTGGATACTGGCGCCGGGGTATGTTATATTCCTGACCGTGCTCGCGTATAATTTTTTGGGAGATGGGTTGCGCGATGCGTTCGACCCGCGGAAGATACTGCCCGCCAAGTAGCGGAATAGTGGAGGTTCGATGAATCGGCACTTGCTTGAAATAGAGGGACTGAGCACCTCTTTCCACCTGGAATATGCGGTGGCGAAAGCTGTCCAGGACGTGTCGTTTTACATCGACGCCGGTGAGACGCTGGGACTTGTGGGCGAGAGCGGCTGCGGGAAAAGCGTGACATCGCTTTCCATCATGCGACTCGTTCCCTCGCCCCCGGGAATCATCGAATCGGGGCGCATTCTCTTCCGGGGGAGAGACCTTCTCACGCTGTCAAAGCCTGACATGCGTAAGGTTCGCGGCAACGATATTGCCATGATCTTCCAGGAGCCGATGACCTCGCTGAATCCCGTGTTTACCATCGGCTCCCAGATCTCGGAAGCGGTCGAACTGCACCAGAAGGTGGGCGGGAAGGAAGCGCGGAACCGTACGGTGGAGATGCTGAAACTTGTGGGTATACCCGATCCCGAGTCACGGGTGAATGAGTACCCCCACCAGTTATCCGGCGGTATGCGACAGCGGGCGATAATAGCCATGGCGCTGTCGTGTAATCCCGATCTTTTGATTGCCGACGAACCGACCACGGCGCTCGATGTGACCATCCAGGCGCAGATCATGGAACTCCTCGCGAGACTCCAGGAAGAAATGAACATGACTATTCTCCTCATTACCCACGATCTCGGCGTTGTTGCCGGCTCCACCGAGCGCATGGCGGTGATGTACGCCGGGAGGATCGTGGAAGAGGGGACGACCGCTTCGGTGTTCGACAGTCCGGGCCATCCCTATACGAAGGGCCTGATCCGATCCGTTCCCCGTCTCGATGTGCGTGATGAGCGGCTCTCGATCATTGAAGGCACGGTTCCCGACGCCGCCGATTTACCGGAAGGGTGCCCGTTCAATCCCCGGTGCCCGCTTGCCGACGACGAATGCACAGCGTCGCTCCCTGAACTTGAACGTATCGATGACCATCATCAGGTAAGGTGTTTCAAACGTGACAGAGTCAATGAACTATAGCAATCATGATACCGACGACATACTCCTCCGGGTAACCGGCCTCAAGAAGCATTTCCCGATCAAGAAGGGGCTCTTCTCGAAGGTAGTCGGTCATATTCGAGCGGTGGACGGCGTTTCATTCGATATCAACCGCCGTGAAACGCTCGGTCTCGTGGGGGAGAGCGGGTGTGGAAAAACGACGGCCGGCCGGCTGATCCTGCGGCTGCTCGAAGCCACCGAAGGACAGGTGAATTTCGATGGTATCGATGTGCTGAACGCCAGGCGGAAGGCGCTTCTGAAGCTGCGGCGCCGCATGCAGATCATTTTTCAGGACCCGTTCAGCTCGCTCAATCCCCGCATGACGGTTGGTGGAATGCTCAGGGAAATTCTCCGGGTACATCGCCTCGCGTCCGGACATTCGATCGACGACCGTATCGAAGAGCTTCTCACCATGGTCGGCCTTGCGCCTCGCCACGCAAACCTCTATCCGCATGAGTTTTCCGGTGGGCAGCGGCAGCGGATCGGCGTTGCGCGGGCTCTTGCCGTGTCACCCGAGTTTATCGTTGCTGACGAGCCGGTCAGCGCGCTGGATGTTTCGATACAGGCGCAGATCATCAATCTGCTGCAAAACCTCCAGGACGAACTCGGGCTGACCTATCTGTTCATCTCGCATGACTTGAGTGTGGTACGGCATATCTCGACAAGGGTGGCGGTGATGTACCTCGGCAGGATCATGGAGATTTCCCCCTCAGCCCTCTTATACGACAATCCCCTTCACCCGTACACGGTGGCGCTCATGTCCGCGGTGCCCATTCCCGATCCCGGGCTGGTGAAAAAGCGGGTGATACTGAGGGGTGATGTGCCCTCTTCATCGAACATACCACCGGGATGCCCCTTCCATACGCGCTGTTCTGAGTGCATCGACGAGTGCAAGGTGACCGTTCCCGCGCTCGAGGACAAGGGTGGGGGACATTTCGTGGCGTGCCTTCGGAGATAATTTGGATACCATGAGAGAAAGCGTTATATTTTTGAGTGTTTTAACCATAACCGGGTGAACGGTGATTATAGAGGAGAAGAAGTGGAAACTGACAGGGGGACGCTTCTTTACAGGAGAATATATGAGTCATATGCAGAGTAGAAAATCCATCCGTGTCGGAGCGTTTTTCCTGGCGGTCTTTCTCCTGGCGTTCGCTTCCGGTGCCTCCGGTGCTGTCCAGCAGTTCGAGACAAAGTATTTTACGATCGTGTATGATGAGAGCGGCGAGTATACCGCCGGCGAGATCGCGAAATTCTGTGACGAGATATATGAAAACCTGATGGCACGCTATGATTCGTTCACCGATGATCCACGCGTGCTCTGCGTGATCAACGATGCAATGGATCTTGCGAACGGATTCGCCATTTATTTCCAGAACACCATCACGATCTATGCAACCAACATGGATTACGAGCTTCGCGGGCAGACGAACTGGCTCAGGAACGTCTTTGTCCACGAGATGACCCACATGATAGCGCTGAAGAAAGCGGCGAAAGGGCCGGTGAACTTCATCTCCCTCGGCGGCGGTATGTACAACGACAATCCCGACCTGGAAGTCGATGTTGCCTGGTACCACCTCTCGCAGCCGGGATGGTTCTCCGAGGGAACAGCCCAGGTCGGCGCGGAATCGTACGGTTCAGAACAATGGGACTCGCACCGTGCTATGCTTCTCAGGTCAGCCTGGCTGGAGGACACACTACTGACCTTCGGCGAGATGTCTTCCCTTTCGGGCAAGGGTTCGTTCGATGCCGAGATGCTCTACAACCAGGGATACTCGATGGTCCGGTTCATCAAGGAGACGTACGGCTATGACCGGGTGGCGGAAATGAATAACACCTCCGGTTTTTTCGATTTTAATCCGACCATCAAACGAGTGCTCAACATATCGCCGAAGAAGCTCTACCAGGACTGGCGAGCGGATCTGGACAAACAGTATGCCTCGTTCAAGAACATGAGGTTTGTCGAGGGAGAGAAGGTTGCCGACAAAGGCAACGCCGATTACTACCCGGTACTGTCCCCCGACGGGGCTTATCTGGCATGGCTTTCAGACCGTGGGAGGGATTACACGATAACCGATCTCATGCTGAAGGATATGCGCACGGGGAAGGTGAAATGCATTGTCAAAAACGTGGACTACCGGGTAACCTGGTCGCACGATTCCTCGAAGCTTCTCTATGTGCGGAGGCCGGAGCGAAGCCCGCGGTTTTACGATATCTATACCTATGATGTAGCGCAGGGCAAGGAACGGCGGATTTCGAAAAGCATGCGCGCCCGTGATCCGAGCTACTCCCCCGGAGACAGCCTCGTCGTTTTCGTTCGAAATGCAGAAGGCAACAACACCATCTCGGTGATCAATGCCGATGGAACCGGTCTCAGGTACCTCTCGGCCACCCGGGACGGCATGCAGTTTTATATGCCATCGTTCTCCCCCGATGGTTCACAGATACTATTCAGCGTGTACAAGCAGGACATGGACCGTGACATAGCAGTGATCGATACGCACGCTTCAACATACCGTCATCACTGGGAATATGCCGATTCGACTTCGGGTTTCTCCGATTCGACATCCTTCGCCGAGAACAGTAATTTCAGGCTGATCCTCGCCTCGGGAGCGGATGAACGCGATCCCTGTTACCTCCCCGACGGTAGCGGTATTGTTTATACGTCGGACCGCACCGGTGTTTTTAACCTCTACCGGCTCGATTTTGCGACCTTGAAAACCACCCGCCTGACCGATCTCTACGGCGGCGCGTTCGCTCCATCGGTTGGGAGCGATGAGCAGGTATATTATGCCGGGTATAAGGCGAAAGACTTTTCAATCTATCAGATCAGTCTCGACAGTGAAATAGAGAAATACGAACCGGTCATCGAAGAACGCGACTATTTCACACAGCCGAAGGGTTTTGACGTGGGGAAAAACTTCAACGTGGAACCATACCGCCGCAAGAGGATACTGAACGCAATCGTTCCCACGCTCACGGTCGGTCCCTCGTTTATCGGCAGCCAGTTCGGTCTGAATGTTGTCGATGTTGGAGCCCAGGTCTATGTTTCCGACCTTGTCGGGTACGACGCCTTGATTCTGGCGGGCAATATCGGCATGAATTACAAGGAAGAGGTCGATCTCAACAATCATGCCGAGTTCTACTATGAACGGGCGATGGTTCCGGTGACCTCGAGTACGTACAGCCATGCACCGCGCATGTATCTGGGTGCTTCGCGAACGGTCATCAATAACTACATACCCCGTCTGGAAGCGGTGGCGGATAGCGCGTACTATGGCGCTATTGGCAATAACAGTTCCGATAACATCCTTCATGATCTGCACGCAAAATTCACCATTGCCGATATCTACCGCGATGAATTCAGACGTTACAACCTGGGAGTGTTCGTTCCCCTCGCACGGCGGCATTCCCTTCGCCTGGAAGTGGGTTTTCGCCAGTATTATGAAACGTTGAAACGTAACGAGAAGATCAACGATTATTCTAACTTCTTCCTCGAGGGAGAAAAAATCAATGACCAAATTCCCGGTACGGGACAGACGAGGTCGTACGATACCAGGTTCTTCACCGACATGGAATATTTCCAGAGCAGGGAACTCGATGTTACCTATCTCTATTCCCGCATCAACCCTTCGGCTGACATGGTGATTGCCCCGCGGGGGACGTCGGTGATGCTGCGGTACCGTCACATGCGAAGCGCGGTGACCGATTCACTGGTTGGTCAACCGGAACTTTATGTCCCGGTCGGGCTCAACATGGACGGCACCTTTGCACTGGCGACCTACAATCCCGATCCGCTGCTCGACGATCTGCGTCCTTATCGAAAGAACACCGATATAAATGAATATATGTTCATCCTGCAGGATTACCGAAAACTCCCTCGGTGGCGTCACACCTTCAACACACTGCTGTTCGCGGCGTACAAGGATATCTATATCCGGGATTACTACAAGGGCGAGGGGAGCGGTTATAACTGGCCGCTGAAATATTATCTCGGCGGCGGGAATGTTCTTTCCGGATATCCCTACTTCGCCTTCTGGGGTTCAAAGCTTTTCTACAGTCGCTTTAGCTACACGTTCCCGATCATGTCAACAATTGGGAAGAACTTCATGGGTCTCACCTTCCAGAGTCTCTACGGCGATGTTTTCTTCGAAGCGGCAAAGATATGGAACTTTCGCAGGGCAAGCATGGACGAATTGAAGAAGGGAACCTTCAAGCGTGATGTCGGTTTTGAACTGCGCTCGTCCACGATCGCCTTTTACCGCTTGACCACTCTGGCGTACGCGCGTATTGTCTGGCCGCTGGATGGTATGGGAGATTCACGGTACGAGAATGACGCCCGGAGATTCTATTTTGGCTTGAGGATGTAATGGTTCGAAGAATCCTGAGCATGCTGATGCTGACACTCTGTGCCGGATGCGGTGCCTACAGTGTATCCGGATCGCTACCGGGACATATCAAGACGGCTGCTGTGCCGCTCTTCGAGAACGAGACGGTGGAGGTGGGCCTCGTTGAGGAGATATCCGCCCGAATTCGTGATGCGATCATTTCCGACGGCAACATGAAGGTTGTGAGCGAATTCCAGGCTGATGCGATTGTCACCGGCACCATCGTGGATGTGATAGAGGAAGCGGAAACCTACTCGAAGGATGAACAGGCCGAGCAGTTTAAAATCCGTATATTTGCTGATGTCACCTTCTTCGACCGCAAAAAGAACCGGGCCATCTGGGAAGAAAAAAATATGGAAGGATGGGCAAACTTTAATGCAGCCGATCCTTCCTCGCGGGAAGAAGGTATCACTGAAGCGCTCGACATGCTGGCAAAACAGATCATTGACAACACTGTTTCGGGCTGGTGATCCGTTATACGATAGTCCGCCCTTCAGGTGCGCTTCCCCGATGTTTCCAAGGTCGTATACCCACCAGAAAAACTACCGCATACATCATGTAAAATAACCAGTCGGTACCGCGTTTTGGTTTCAGATCGGCACGTTACTCCGGTAAGCTCAATCCGAATCCCAGTGGATAGTTGTGCGAGACGGTGACGGGGAGTTTCCCGGTAGGATTTCGTTTCCCGAAGAGAACCTCAAGTACCGCATCCATAGACGTTTCCGAGGCTGAGTATGCCGTAAGACAGCCCTTAACGTCAGGTATGAGGTTAATCAGGTAAGGATTGTATAACGACAGCACAACGACGTTGTTGTTCGTTTTTAAGATACGATCCATGAGGCTGAGGAGTTCGGGCGACACCATCGGATTGGATGGGTCTGTGCCCGGCTTGATAAAGAACGAACACAGCACGATATCCGCTTCGGACGCCCGCCTGATAACCTCGCGCTGATAGACCTTGTCCGGATCTCCGAGAATACCGAGATGCTTGATATTCTCCGATTCAAGGTTGATTTTTTCGGTATATATAACACCGTCATATGCCGAAAGGTCGTCGAGGAAGCTGATGGCGATAATTTGGTGTTGTTCGGGATTGAGCGGAATGATGTCGTCTTCGTTCTTCAGGAGTGTCACCGAAGCGTTGGAAATATCCTGTGAGGTCTGGTAATACTCCTGCACACCCAACCCGGCGGTACCATGGAGCGTGTAGGCGTAGTCGACCTCTTGCAGTCTGAGATTGTTTTTCATCGCGAAGATATTCTCAACGGCCCGCTCAATAGGTTGCATGTCAAGTTTTCCCTCTTCGGCCTGGAGAAGCAGGAAATCCAGGAGAGGGACGGTATCGTGCAGGATTTCCGGCAGGATGAAAACGTCGATGCCCGCCTCGAGCGAGGCAGTGATGGAGGAAAATCCCTCCTGTTCTTCAGCGGGCAGATCAAGGCCGGACAGTTCGGTTACGACGACACCGGAAAAACCGAGATTGTCACGTAACTGGCGGATGATGTTGTCTGATCGCGCGGTGAGGGAATCGGCGGCACTATTCGCCACAACAGGCGGTCCGAGGATCGAAAACACACCGGCATCGATACCGGCTTTGAACAGTGCAAGCTGGCTCTCATCAACACGCGGCACGGTACGGGACAAACGGCTGGCATACGGGTAATACTTCATGCAGGTAGCAATACCGACATCCTGGCACCCCTTGATAAATCCTGCTCCGATGGCGCCGACCATATCCGGGTTTTCACCGAGTGACCTGATTTTGAACAGAAGATTGTCAGGCGGCTCGGTAGTGTTCATAATCGGGGCAAATACCCAGTTAATGCCCTGTATTTTTGCTTCTGCACCGGTTATCTTTCCTTGGCGATAGGATAACTCAGGTGAATTCGTTGCGCCCAGTGCGAGCGGGTAGGGGAATACCGTGGCATTGTTATCCCAGAACCACGCCCCATTTTCAAAATCCGCGGAAATGAGGAGAGGGATATCCAAAAATTCATTCATCTCGGAGATCTCGCCGAGCAGTTTTTCGCCGTTGAACTCGTTCAGTACTTCCCGTGAATAACTGTCCAGTGCAGTGGAAAAGTATATGCCGCCAGGCCGGTATGTACGCAGCAAGGTCTGCACGTTCCTGCGATAATCCATATAGAGAAAGTACTTGACCGGGTCAATAGTGAAGCAGAACAACTGCCCGATCTTCTGATTGTAGGATGCCTGAGCTACGGTGAGAGCGGTTTTTCCTCCGGGTGCAGTCTCTTGAAAGTCTTCATCACACTGCAGGCACATGAGCGCTGCGGTCAGGAGTAAAAAAACAATTAACAGTCTGTTAGTTAAACTCATGAGAAATCCTCTGTACTAAACGGGAAAGGAACGATGTTTCATTCGCCTTATCCGGTGAAAATCAGTAAACTTGTGTTGGTCATCTCGACAGATTCCAGCAGTTATACCTGATGAATATAATAGATTGAGCTGAAAATTGACATGTTTTTGTTGCATAAGAACTCATTTTTCACGGGGAAAGGGGTAAAATTATTAAATCGTGTTTGTGGGAGACGTGAAAAAGAACAAACCACAAGGAAGTCGCATCTTTTGAACTGTAGACAGGCAAGAAAACATATCCTCCACAGCGTGTTTTACTTGATTCCAGTAAAAAAAATCTATATATTTATACACTTTAGTATACTTACCCGATTAATCCAGCTAATGTGGTACCGTCGCATCGTTGGTCCGGGCGGTACAATCCAGGCAAAGCATCATGCCGTTGCATGAAGTAATATGTTGTTATACATTTATGTTACACTAATAACCATAGTTCCCTCTCATGACAGCGGTATTATCATACAGTACATAATCGAATGACGTAACGGGTATTGTAACTCACACCGAGTGCGGACATGGATAAGATTCAGGCGATAAAAGGTACGAACGATATTCTGACCGGAGATATCGGAATCTGGCAGCTGATTGAACGTGTCATACGCGAAAAGATGCGGGTATTCGGGTATGGTGAAATCAGGACTCCCGTCTTTGAAGCAACCTCCCTTTTCGCCCGCTCGATTGGTAAGGATACCGACATTGTCGGAAAAGAAATGTACACGTTCGAAGATATGGGTCGACGGAGTCTCACTCTGCGCCCGGAGGGGACTGCCTCGGTCGTTCGTTCGTTCATCGAGCATTCACTCGATCAGCGCGGATTGCCCCAGAAGCTCTGGTACATGGGACCGATGTTCCGTCAGGAACGCCCCCAGAAGGGACGTCAGCGCCAGTTTCACCAATTTGGTGTCGAGGTGATAGGATCGTCTTCACCCCTGGTTGATGCGGAGGTTATGCAGCTTTTCGATTGTATCGCCGGCGATCTCGGAATAGTGGACCGGGTATACGCCATCAACTGCCTGGGAGGAAGCGAAAGCAGGGCCGCATATCGAGATGCCCTGGTCGGTTATCTTGACACGGTCGAAGCATTGGTGTGCCCGGACTGCAGGCGGCGGAAGCTGACCAATCCCTTGCGCGTGCTCGACTGCAAGGTGCCTGGCTGCCGCGAGGTATTCGATGTCTCACGCGGCCTGCCGAAAACAATCGACTACCTGGTCGATTCAGATCGTGCCGAGTTTGACCGGGTGATGTCGTATCTCGAAACCATCGGCATTAGGTACACAGTAGATTATTCATTGGTGCGTGGGCTCGACTACTATACCGGAACCGTGTTCGAGATGAACTGCGCGGGACTCGGTTCTCAGTCGACTGTCGTGGGGGGGGGCAGGTACGACAATCTCGTGCGGGAGTTGGGAGGCCCCGATCTGCCGGCGGTCGGTTTTGCCTGTGGTTTGGAGCGGCTCATCCTTGCACTCAAAGAAACCGGAGCCGGACAGGAGCATTCCCGGACAATCCAGGTATACCTTGTCACTACCGAGGACTCTCTTCAGGAAAAAGCCATGAAATACCTCCAGTCCGTGCGAAACCTCGGCTACTCTGCCGACATGGATTACCAGCATCGGAGCATGAAGGCACAGATGAAAACCGCGGGGAAACTCGGAGCGAAGTATGTGCTCATCCTCGACGGTGTCGGAGAGAACGTTACGGTTAGAAATATGCAGGCATCAGAGCAGACGGACATACCATTTGAAGATTTTCTCAGTCTGATTGAAGAAGATGTAAACATGAAAAAACAGGTTGAATAACGGAGAGACTACGAGGGATAGTGATTTGCGATTAAAGAGGACAAAGAATAACGGCGAACTCAGGATAACTGATGTTGACAAAGAAGTGGTTCTCTCCGGATGGGTTCACCGGCGACGTGATCACGGTGGGGTGATTTTTGTTGACCTGCGTGACCGCTGGGGATTGACACAGGTGATTTTCAATCCCGAACACGATTCAGAGAGCCACAAACTTGCCGAGCAGATACGCCCGGAATGGGTAATTTCCGTACACGGAGTTATTGAACCGCGAATGGAGGGAATGGCGAATCCAAATCTTGCCACCGGTGAGATTGAGATTATGTGCGACGATATCGAAATTCTGAGCGAGTCGAAAACGGTTCCTTTCCCGCTCGATAATTCCGGTGAGGTGAATGAGGAGATTCGTCTCAAGTACCGTTATCTCGACCTGCGACGTGAAGAGATCCAGCAGAATCTGATCTTCCGCTCACAGGTAGCTTCGATTGTGCGTAACCATCTTCTTCTCAGGAACTTCGTGGAGATCGAAACGCCATTTTTTATGAAGAGCACACCAGAAGGAGCCCGTGATTTTTTGGTTCCTTCACGGAAGTCTCCCGGTAAGTTCTATGCGCTGCCGCAGTCTCCGCAGATCTATAAGCAGCTACTGATGCTTTCCGGATTCGACCGGTATTTCCAGATTACCAAATGCTTCAGGGATGAAGACCTCAGAAGTGATCGTCAGCCGGAATTCACCCAGATCGACCTTGAGATGAGTTTCGTTGAGGTTGACGATGTGCTCGCTATTATTGAGGGGCTCGTGCTCGAGATATTTGACCGGGCCATGAACATGAAAATCGGGCCGGAAATTCCACGGATGCCCTATAGCGAGGTCATGAACCGTTATGGAGTCGACAAGCCGGATACCCGGTTCGGGCTTGAGCTTGTCGATGTCGGCGATATCATTTCCCAGGGTGAGTTCAAGGTATTTCTGAGCGTAATAGAGAATAAAGGGAGCATCAAATCGATTAATGTGAAGGGCGGCGCCTCCCTGTCGAGGGGCCAGCTAGACGGGCTCATCGCGTTCTCCCAGGAGCAGGGTGCCGGCGGCATGGCCTGGATGAAAGTGACCGAAAAGGGACTCGAATCGAGCATCGTGAAGTTTTTCAGCCCGGATGTACAGAAAAGACTGATCGAGAGAATGGGCGCTGAAACCGGTGACCTGCTTATTTTTGTGGCTGATAAACCGCAGGTTGTCAACAAGACCCTCGGTGCGATTCGGCTCAAGCTGGGACAGGACCTCGGCCTCATCGACACATCGCGGTTCGATGTGTTATTTGTTACCGAATTCCCGTTGTTCGAGGTCGATGAGGAAACCGGCCGAATGGTGTCGATGCACCACCCATTCACCTCGATCATGGAGGAGGATAGGGAGTATCTCGATTCCGATCCCCTGCGTGTCCGCTCACAGGCCTATGACCTGGTGATTAACGGTACCGAGATAGTTTCCGGCTCGATCAGGATCCACAACCGTGATGAACAGCTCCTCATGTTTGAAAAACTAGGTGTTTCTTCCGAAGAGGCGAAAGAAAAATTCGGTTTTCTTCTCAGCGCCTTCGAATACGGCCCCCCTCCTCACGGCGGAGCGGCATTCGGATTCGATCGATTCATCATGCTGCTCCGGTGCGCTTCATCCATCAGGGATGTTATCGCATTCCCGAAGACAAACCAGGCGGTATCGCTCATGGATGATACCCCGTCAGCGGTCTCGAATGAACAACTTAAGGAACTTGGCTTGCGGTTACGAAAAACTGATATCTAGTGCGTGTGCCTTGCTGGCAATCCGTTTTCAAGAAGGCTGGCAGGTTCCGGCATAACGTTCCGGTGCTGTCTGGAGAAGTGGCAGAGGAACCGACTCATCGTACTTTGTTCGCGGCGCCATCACACGATCCAGAAAGGACGGGCGCCTCGCGTTGTATCAGAGTCGATGTTTTATTGTTTTTCCATCCTCTTGTATTTATTCAAGATAAATCTGCTTCAAGCGCTCTCTTCATGGTATCATCCATAAACGCGGGACGTTTATTTTTCAAGAGTTCTTCCGTCTTCTGGTGTGCCACACTGGCGGCATCCCTCCTTCCTTCCTTTTCCCAGGGTTCAAAGAGTTTCCGGCAGGATATCTCGGGGTACCAGTTTTCACTTTTGAAATGTATCAGGGTATGTTCTTCCTCAAGGTAAGCTCCCCATAAGTCAAGTCCTGTTCTTTCCGTTTAACCGATTACCCGGGCGAAAAGCTCAGTATTATTTTCCTAATATCTTAGAATAACGAGGAATAGCAATGAATTGGACTCTACAACGAAGATCGCGCTGAAGGTGAACGCCTCATGTTACGTGGTAATGAAATGATGACGCTTGAATCCATGAAGGATGATTGGAAGAGTGGTTAGCTGTCTTTCGGTTGTTGGGTACTTCCTCTCGATACTAGATGGGGTACGGTTATATACTTGGTTTTTCTTGACATTTTACCGAAAAAGATATATTATTTACAAGGTATAATCTCTTTTTCGAGTGGCTATAACTGGGGTATGTCCAATAAGCTATCCTTCAACACAATTTGGTAGCGTAATGTCTTGCTCCGTGGGTGCTCAGCCATCCGGGGCTTTTTTATTTCAGAGGAGTTAAGGTTAGAGCGTGAGTACGGAAACTGTCGAAACATTATATCCCTCACAATCGAGTTATCAGGATATTTTCGGATGCGAAGACCGTAATGTACGAATGGTGGAAGAACGTTACGGAGTCCAAATCGTCTGCCGTGACGGTGCTATAAAGGTTATTGGTGACAAGAAAGCGGCGAAAAAGGCGGCGAACATTATCAAGGAAATAGATATCCTTATATCTTCCGGCACCCACATTGACGAGCACAGCCTTTCTTCCGCGCTCGACTACTTCGAACACGGAGGATCAAAGGGTGATGTTGGGCTCGATACTGTCATCCTGAACGCAAACGGACATCCCATTCGCCCGCGATCCCTCGGGCAGTGCCTGTATGTCAACGCCATGATAGAGAACGATATTGTGTTCAGCATAGGCCCTGCGGGGACAGGCAAAACCTTTCTCGCAGTGGCGGTTGCTGTTGGGGCCTTAAAGAACAGAATGGTCGAGAAGATCATCTTGTGCCGCCCGGCAGTTGAAGCCGGCGAGAGTCTCGGATTTCTCCCCGGCGACCTGCGTGACAAGGTCGATCCCTATTTTCGCCCCCTCTACGACGCACTCCATGAAACCCTCGGATTTGAAAAGCTCGCTAAATTCCAGGAAAATGGTATTGTCGAGGTGGCACCGCTCGCCTACATGCGGGGACGAACGCTTGCGAACGCCTATATTATCCTTGACGAGGCCCAGAACACCACGACGCGCCAGATGAAAATGCTCCTCACCAGGCTCGGGATCAATTCAAAGGTGGTCATAACGGGAGACATTACGCAGATCGATCTCCCGAAAAACCAGCAGTCCGGCTTACGGCAGGTTGAATCCATTCTTACAGGGATCGAGGGAGTGAACTTTATCTATCTGACTGATCGTGATGTTGTCAGGCATAAGCTGGTTCGGCGGATTATTCGCGCCTATCAGGTTCATGAATCAGGTGAGAATGGTTCCGAGCCGCAGAATCAGGGGGAGATTTCCCGGTGAAAAAGTTCTCCCTTTTTAAACGTACCAGGCAAAAAGTCGGGCTTGGAAGTACGGAAATAAAGAAACAAAATATCATACCCCATCTGTTGCTGGCAATTTTTGTGGTTGTCTCCCTGACAGCTATCAATATTTCCCTGTCATCGAGGAGTGCCGGCTGGGTTGGCTATACCTTTCCCAACCTGAACGTCGGGGATATTTCGCCCAAGCGTGAGATTGCCCCCTTTGACTTCAACGTTCCAAAACCTGAACGTCAACTCGAGATGGAACGTGCCAGGGAAGCAGCGGCCGTGCTCCCCGTTTTCAGGCTCGATCAGCGGGTCTTTACCGATATCACTTCCCGGATTGATACCCTCTTCATCGAGATACAAGCGCTTGCGAGTTCCGATGTCTCCGATTCGGTGGGGAATGCGCTCAACCGTTTTGTTTTGTGGGAGTTAACGGATGCCCAGATCGATTCGCTCATCCGGGTGGTGAAATCCAAGCCCCGTTCGCTCACTCGCTCGATCAACCGGGCCATGAAAGAATCCTTTGCGAATATTTCTGATTTTCTCATCATCCCGAACCGTGAATATATCGAGAATATCACCGACAATTTCTTCGTTCTTGCGAACGGCGATTCAGTCAGCGTCGAAATGACGATCGAGGTCGAGTCGGCGGGTGAATTTCTCAGAATTGCCTTCCGGGATGAAATCGGGAACAAGGTGTCAGGGAACGACCTCCAGACGCTTCAGGATATTATCGTACGGTTTCTCAAACCGAACCTCATCTATGACGAGAACCTGACTGCGGAACGGCGTGAAAAGGCACGCCAGGAGGTTCCGGTTTATTCTGCATCGTTCAAGAAGAACGAGCGGATTATCGATGCCAATGTGCTGGTGACAAAAATGCAGCTCGAGGCATTGGATGTCCTTAGAAAAGAGCAGGCGCGACGGTCGTTCAGTGAAAACCGATTCCGGCACTACCTCACCGGTGTGGGGAACACACTCATCGCGCTCGGCATCATTGGGATTGTCACTGGATTTCTTTATCTGTACCGGCGAAAGACCTTTCGCTCGTTCTCACGACTCTTGCTTCTGGTGCTGGTTTCTTCGCTCCCGGTCCTGACAGCATTCTATTCCGCCTGGAGTGGATCTATCTCGGTGTTCCTAATCCCGGTTGGCCTGTCCGCCATCCTGGTGACGATTCTCTTTGATACCGAGATGGGGATAGTGGTCACCCTTGCAATATCGTTAATCGTTTCTTCACTGCTTTCGGAATTCGGTACCCGGATGGAGGTGGTGTATTTTCTCTCGAGCTGTATCGGTGTTTTTACTGTCGGCAATGTTCGCCACCGCAAGGAATTTTACCGGTCGATGGTGTTCATCCCGCTTGTCATGGCCGTCAGCATCGCGGCGACAAACGACTGGATAACCCACACAGAATACACGGATGTCGGCTTTGATATGTTCCTTGGAGCGGTGAACGGTTTTCTCTGCCCTGTCATAGCGATCGGTGTTCTCCCGCTCCTGGAGAGCCTGTTCAAGGTTACCACGAATATCACGCTTCTGGAGCTCTCCGATCTCAATAATCCCCTGCTCAGAGAACTTGCGGTGAAGGCGCCCGGAACTTTTTCCGGTGTACTCGTTGTCGGTACCCTTGCCGAGTCTGCTGCTGAGCGTATCGGTGCCAATCCGCTCCTCTGCCGCGTCGGTTCATACTACCATGATATCGGCAAGATGTCGAACGCCGAATATTTCATTGAGAATCAGATGGGCGACAGGAATCCCCATGATCGCCTGAATCCGCATATGAGCGCTCTGATTCTGGCCACCCATGTCAAGGAAGGATATGAGCTCGGCCTAAAATACGGTCTCCCCGATGCAATCCTGGATATCATCAAGCAGCATCATGGAACGAGCCTCATGGAATCGATTTACCACAAGGCTAAAGACCAGGCGGGAGATGAACCGGTTGATGAATCGGCCTTTCGGTATCCCGGCCCTAAACCTCAGACCCGTGAAGCCGCGATCGTCATGCTGGCGGATCTCTCCGAGGCTGCAAGCAGGTCGGTTAAAGAAAAATCCCCGGTGCGCCTGAAGGCCGTGCTCAATACGATTATACAGAAGCGTTTTGTTGACGGCGAACTGGATGAGTGTGAACTCACGCTCAAGGACCTTCATAATATTGCGGAAAGTTTCATGCCCATTCTTGTCGGTTCTCACCATGGACGTATAGAGTATCCCTGGCAGAAGGAGCAGGAAACGGCAGCAGGGGGAAAGAACGGTACAGCGAAAACCGCGGTAAATCCGGCTCCGGTGCAGGAAGATAGAAAGACGTTTTCTCCGACAGGCAATAAAAAGAGAGGGGGGAATACGTGAAGGAAGTTCAGGTGATTGTCACCGAGGACGTAAACGTCCTCTTACCACTGGATACAACAATCATGCAGTCGTACGTAGTAAAAATCATGGATTTGCACGGTGCTGCCGGTTTCGATGTCAACGTTGTATTTGTCGGCGACCAGAAGATGACAGAACTCAATGAGAACTACAAAAAACGGCGGGGTACCACGGATGTTCTGAGTTTTAATCTTTCTGAAGACGCCGACGAGAGTATCGAGGGGGAAGTCTATGTTTCGCTCGAACAGGCACGGAAACAGGCATCCGAGTATGCCGTGCCCTATGAGGAAGAAATTGTACGCCTGGTAACCCATGGTGTTCTGCATCTGCTGGATTGGACGCATGAAAATGATGAAGCCCAGCTGTCAATGGAGAACGAGACGGAAAAGCTGGCCCACACTTTTTTAGGGATGAGGAAGTAAGGAAGGTATGCAGGCTTTACTAGGACTTTGTTTTATCATTGCTCTTGTCGCATCGGTGCTGTTTTCCGGTGCCGGGCAGGCGATCAGTTCGATTTCACGCGATTCTCTTGAAAAACTTTCGGAAAACAAGGTGCGGGGAGCCCATATAACCCTGGGAATGTTCAAGAATAAACGCCGTTTTCGGATCATGATACTTTCCGGTAGAATGCTCTC
>CAYWBT010000023.1:0-25541 GCA_964456585.1 uncultured bacterium | reverse complement strand
CAGCAGAAATCCCGCAGTCGGCACCGGGATAATCATTTCCTCGGAGAACATTGCTGATTATACACTGCTGCCATCCATCCCCAACATCACCTTTCGCCTCATAGAGTACGAGGCGATACTGGAAAAGGCACGGGTAGACGGTAAATTCTTGTATTTCGCAATATCAGACCTGGTGATCGACGGTTTGACGGTTACGGTCTCGCTCGATTGCCAGATAACTCCCATTGACTGTACCGGTATGGGGAGCTGTTCAGGAGAAGGGTTCACCTATACGTTCAGACCTGCATTCGGAATCTGGGTGGCGGAATTCCAAGTATCATGGACAGGCGATTAGCGGAACCACCAGGACGTATCGGTTCCGGTACCGTGATGCAGGCAAACCGCCTGAAGGGAGACGAATGAATACGGCTGAGGTACAGCGCACGGTGATTACGATTGATGGCAAGAAGCGATGCAATTGGTCTCTCAAAAGCCCCCTCGAAATAGACTATCACGATCGTGAATGGGGCGGCCCGGTGCATGACGACCGGATGTTGTTCGAATTCCTCATACTGGAAGGAGCCCAGGCGGGACTGAGTTGGGTAACCATCCTGAAGAAGCGTCCGGCATACCGTGAAGCGTTCGACCGGTTCGACCCCGTCGTGGTTGCGGGATACGATGATGAAAAGATCGGCGAACTTCTCACCAATCCCGGCATTGTTCGCAACAGGCGCAAGGTTGAGACTGCCGTGACAAATGCGCGGGCCTTTCTACGGGTGCAAGACGAATACGGGAGTTTCGATGCGTATATCTGGGGATTTGTGGACGGCGACACTGTCCATAACCGCTGGACGCACGAGCGCGACATTCCCGCCCGGACGAAGGAATCCGAGGCGATGAGCAAAGACTTGAAACGGCGGGACTTTCGGTTTGTCGGCCCCACCATATGTTACGCCTTCATGCAGGCGGTGGGAATGGTGAACGATCACACCACCGACTGTTTCCGGCACCGTGAAATCAAGGCGATGGAGCGGTCACGTACCCGTGGCTAGTCCTCCGGTTGATCGCCGTACTTTTTAAACATGTACCTGACCTTGCGCTCGGATATGCCGAGCAAACGCGCCGCTGCGCTCTTGTTTCCCCCGGCTTCCCTCATCGCCCGCCGGAGGGCCGTCCGTTCGAGATGGCTGACCTGCTCCTCGATCCCCCCACTGACCACCGGTTCCTCCGCCTCAGCGGTGACACGGATGGGAATATCCCGGGAGGTAATCGCCTCCCCGCGTGAGAGTACCACGGCCTGTTCGATGATATTGCCGAGTTCCCGGACGTTTCCCGGGAAGGAATATTTGACGAGCTGATCGAGCGCCTCGGGTGTGATCGAGGTAATCCGCTTGCCGTGTTCGTCGGCATACTGCGCCAGAAAATGTTCGACGAGGACCGGGATGTCGGCCCGGCGTTTCCTGAGCGGTGGAATTTCGATGCCGACCACGTTCAGCCGGTAGAAGAGATCCTCGCGAAACCGTCCGTCCGAAATGTCCTGTTCAAGGCTCCGGTTCGTTGCCGCCACGATGCGCACGTCAACCCTGATGATTTCGCCCGAGCCGATACGCTCGAATGACCGTTCCTGCAGGACACGGAGGAGCTTGACCTGGATGTTCAGGGGAATATCGCCGATCTCGTCGAGAAACAGCGTGCCGCCGTCCGCCTGTTCGAATCGTCCGATCCGCCGTTTCTCGGCGCCGGTAAACGCCCCCTTCTCGTGGCCGAAGAGTTCACTCTCGATGAGACTTTCGGGTATCGCCGAACAGTTCACCGCCACGAAGCGCCCGTCCTTGCGGGTGCCTGCCTCGTGAATCGCACGGGCAACGAGTTCCTTGCCGGTGCCGCTCTCTCCGGTTACGAGGACGGTTGTGGCGCTTTCCGCCGCGCGGGCGACCATGCTCATCACCTCTTCCATCGCTTCAGATACATACACAAGGTCGGGGAAGTGAGGAAGGCTGGTGACCTGCTCCCGGAGCCACTCGTTTTCCCTGACGAGGTGGCGTTTGTCGAGAATCCGTTCGAGGATAACATCAAGTTCTTCGAGATTAACCGGCTTTGTCAGGTAATCCTCGACGCCATTTTTCATGGCACTCACCGCATCGTCCACGCTGCCGTAGGCGGTCATAATCACCACAGAGACATTCGGGTGATCTTCCCTGACTTTCCGGGCGAGTTCGAGTCCGCTCATTCCCGGCATCTTCTGGTCGGTGACCATGATGTCGACAGCAGAGCCGGCGATATGCGCGAGAGCTTCAGAACCCGAAGAAACGAGGTGTACACTATACCCCTTCTTCGAGAGATAGCCGCCGAGCATTTCGCGCTGTACTTGTTCATCGTCAACGACGAGAATGGTGGCCTTCATCATTGTTCTCCGTTTGTCGGCATGATAATGCTGAAAACAGCGCCTCCCCGCTCACCGTTTCCCGCGATTATTCTGCCGCCGTGCGCGGTTACGATCCGATGAACTTCGCTGAGTCCCAGGCCGCTTCCCGAGCTTTTGGTGGTGAAGTACGGATCGAATATCTTCGTGAGATTCTCCCGGGGAATACCCGGCCCGGAATCGGACACTCGAAAGGCAAATCCACCGGCCGTTTTATCCCCGTTGATTTTTACTGTTCCGTTTGAGCCTGCTGCCTCGAGGGCGTTGAGCACGATGTTCAAGAGCGCCTGCTTCATCTGGTTGTGATCGCAGCGGCAGGTTGCGCCGGATTGGATGTGTTTCTCGATCGTTATCGAGGTGTTCCGTGCCTTTTCTCCCACGATATTTACCACCTCCGAGACGAGCTGTTCCGCGCTGACCGTGGAAAAAGAAAGTTTCGGGGGGCGCGCATAAGCCAGGAAATTCTCTATTATCGATCCGATACGGTTAATTTCGCTCACAATGGTTGAGAGAAATCCCCGGTACTCGGTTTCATTCTCATGAACCGTGAATTCAGTCGTGATGCGCTGGGTAATGATGCTGATGGCATTGAGCGGATTCCTGATTTCATGGGCGACTCCCGCGGCGAGAAGTCCCATCGAGGTGAGGCGTTCCGTTCGCCGCCGTTCCTCTTCCATGTGGCGGACTTCGCCGAGGATACGGTCGTGTTCGGCGTTGAGAATCATATAGTTCTGACGGAGCATCAGGTAGCCGAACACGAACATCCCCGAAATCACCGAGACAATGAACAACAGGAAAAACTGCCGGAGCGCCCGTGACCTGATTCCATCGATGGTGGCGGTTGAAAGCCCGATGCGGACGAGGCCGAGGTTGTATTCATCGACAATAAGCGGAGCGACGACTTCCAGGATTCCGCCGCCTTCATCGTGTATGATGCGGGTCAGGCTTTCACCCTCAGCCGCCCGGGAGAGGAACTCATCATCTTGGATTCTGCTCATCTCGGTAACGCCCTGGGATGCAGCGAGAATGCCGAGCGTATCCTGCAAAACGATATAGCGGATTCCTTCCCGCGAACCAATCTCCCTGAAAAGCTTTCCGGGGCCAACCGACTTCCTGAACGCGAGCATCCGTTCCGAATCGGTATTGATAATCACCGCGCCGCCGTCATGGCGTTTGACCACGACACCGTAGGGTTTTCCGCCGTAATACCTGCCGTCCATGAAGCCGATAACTTCCTCCTCGGATGTACCGTCGAGTACCGATTCGACTTCCGGGCGGTGTTTCTTTTCACCGGGTACAGGCGTTTTGTCCTGCGGGGCGATACGGGATAGGGACCGACCGTTCTGATCGATGATGTTGATCAGGTGCAGGTCATTTTCCACGGCGATATGGGCGAGCATATCGGGATGGGGAATACCGCGCCCGATCAGGTACTCGAGAAGGCGCGCATTATCGAGGAGTCGACTGGCGGTCATGTCCTCGACTTCGTCGAGCGCGTGAATTCCCGCCGCGGTGGAGACGCTGACTACCTCAAGAAACCGTTCAGCCTCGTTTATCATAAGCTGGGTGAGGTCATTCCGGTTTCTCCGGTACCCGATAAGCAACACCGATCCCAGGAGTACCACAACCAGAAGCCAGAGTGTAACAATGTATCCGGCACTCACGCGGGCGACTTTCATGCCAGCCTCACTCAAAAAGTTCAAATTTCAGAGAAATGCCGGTCGATTCATAGGAAAGGTCCGAAACTGAGGCATCGACATCGATCCAGAAGACATCGCACCTCGGATGAACGGATTCCGGTAGAAATCCGGGACGGTACGCAACGGTTACGAGTACACCCCGTTCAATTTCGTCCCAGCCTTCGGGGGGGAGGTACCAGTATGATGAGGTTTGCACGCTTCCGTACGTTCGTTTCGAGAGGTACGACCGGGCCTGGATGCTCCCCGGTGTTTCGAACAGGTATTTTGTCTGCAGGCTTAAACCGTATGACGAGTTCTTATAGGCATCATCCAGGAACATACGGTCCAGCACCTGTGCTGTTTCATTGAGCGATGGCATGTCCACAATCCGGTCGAATCCCTCGATGGAAACGCCCCAGCGGCCACCGAGTGACTGGGCGATACGTATCCGAGCGCCGTACAGCGTTGTCGTTCCAGATGAAGACAGTTCGGTATACCTGCGCGCGCCCGCGTCGATCTGACCCCTGAGCGTGGTGCCGGTTTCGAAAAACCTGTCCAGCCGGAAAAAGATATCCGCCTGATTGTTGTTTTCTGTCTCGAAGTGCGGGAAGGTATTACTCCCGATTCTTCCCTCGCACCTGAACAGTGTTGCTGGTGTCACATACGATTTAATACGCGTCGAGAGACCATACTTCCCGTATCCGTCGAGCAGGGAAACCTCGCCGAAACGCGCAATCGCTCCCTCGACTGCGGCTTCCCAGAGCAGGTTCTTTTGTCCTGCAAGACGGTACGACAGGTCGAACGTGTGGCGGTGATACTGGATGCCTTCATAAGATTCAACCATGCCACCGTCGACACTGTACGAAAGGTCTGCCCCGCCGGCTGAATGCGCGATACTACTGTATAATGATGTGATGGTTCCGGACGGACTGTCGGGCCGCATGAACATATTCGTAGAGGAGTCCAATGCCAGGCCGAACAGATATCCTGCCGAGGATGTCGTTGCCCACGTCAGTGAAAGAAAGAGTACGGCGAAAACTTTCATCTGTTTCCTTGCCTTCCGCCTTTTCCCCTGCCGTGCCAACCTTTCCTCCTGCGCTCGCCACCAAAACCGCGGCCGTCATTGATCCCATCATCGTCCTCGTCGGTAAAGACATCCCGTATCCGTCTATGCCCCTGCATCGTGCGTTCCCCGAATCCGCCATCGTTGATCCCATCACCGTCCTCGTCGACGAAACCGCGGTCGACATTTTTTTGTTTGTATGATTTCCCGGTGACATCGTTGACACCATCATTATCGAAATCGATGGCATACTGCAACGTCTCATTACTTGGTGCGAGATCGTTCACCCCGTCACCGTTCTCGTCCCGGAAGAGGTCGTTGTTACCGTCCCCGTCTCCGTCACGATAGGAAAACTGGTGACGGTACTCCTTGCCGGTGACATCGTTGATGCCGTTACCGTCGGCGTCGCGGAAGAGATCGTTCACCCCGTCGTCATCGCTGTCGAGGAAACGAAGCGTCTCCTGCTCACGTTCTTGTTCCTGCGCCCGGGTAGACTCACCCAGTGGGAGCAGGCACAGTATACCAATCGTCAACATCATGTAGCGTGTCTTCACCGTTATCTCCGGAATAGACGGCACCCGGGGAAGACAATGCCTCCCCGGGTCCGCATGATATGATCACTGCTTCTTAATTACTTGGCTGTGCATTCTCGGATGGTGTGCCGACTCTGCCACGATTACGGCCGCCATTTCTCCTCATACCTTTTCCGGTTCCATAATTGTCGCACACTCCGTCACCGTCCGCATCCACGAAGTTAGGGCGTGTTCCGTAATTATCGCACACGCCGTCGCCGTCCGCATCCACGAAATTCGCTCGTGCCCCGCCGCGGATTCCTTTTCCCCTGCCGGCACCCAGCCACCTGCCATTTGTGAAGTTATCACATTTTCCGTCGCCGTCAGCGTCGACGAAGTTTCTTTGAATGCCGGCGCCCCGTCCGCGGGCGAGACCTCTGCCGCCGTTCTCGTAATTGTCGCAGATTCCGTTTCCGTCCTCGTCAACAAATGCCGGGCCGTTCTGTACGGGGGGCGTTGTCTCCTCGGCAAACGTACCCTGTGATACCAGGGTAGTGAGTGCGAGTCCCAGTAAAAAAGTAAGTACATACAAACGCTTCATGAGAAAACCTCCTTGTGATGGTGAATGTGTGCGCTTCTTCAGGTTTACCCTTACAGCATGAAATAGAGCAAAGGGTGTGCCAGAACCGGGGCGCTGCCACCAACCACAAACAAGGCATTTATAATCAATATATTACAGCAATAATTTCTCACGGCGGATTGAATCATTATATTTCGGCATGTTCGACACTATTGTCGAACGCCGCCACAATAAAAATAATAAACAAATATTTTTCAGAATGATAGCAATAATTTCCTCAATACGTCGGAGTTCGACACTTTTGTCGAATGTTTTCGCTTGTTTTCGCTTTTGTAAGGGTGACGCAGCGCGGCTAAAAGTTACTCGACAGCCCGACATGCACTTTCCCGTCCCCGAGACCGTCACCCTTCCCGAGCCCGTAATCGAAGCCAAGCATGCCGGCGGCGGACTCGATTCTCATCCCGATGCCGTATCCCGTCCGGTTGATGGTTTTTTTCTCGTACCCGCCGTTGGAGGCCGAGGCAACGTTCGTCAGGTACCCGGAGTCCACAAAGGCGAATATTCGCGATGATCTTCCCCGGAGCAGACGGTACTCGAAGGTTCCCCAGAGAGCCCTGACCACGGGGAACATCTCTTCACGGTAGCCGCGTAGGCTTGTGGCTCCGCCGAGCCAGTAGCGATCGGAGAGCGTTAGTTTATCGTTGGGAGTATCAACGTGACGGTAGCGGAGCAGGAGGGCCAGCGCCTGGTTGCCGAAAACGGGGATGTAGTGGTCGAGATCGAATTCGAGGCGGGAGAGCCGGTGCGAAGGCTTCTTTCCGAAACGGTAGCGTTTTGAAACCTGCGACCAGCGGATGGAATACAGGAAGCCGGTACGGGGATTTTCACGGCGGTCGAGTTCGTTCCAGCTCAAGGTGACATCGATTCCGTGGGCGCTTGAGCTGTTCAGGGAGTCGGAACTGACCTTTTCGTACCGGTATCCGCCGCCGGCGTTGAAGCTTCCCACAGTTCGGCGCACAACAGACCTGATAGTCGTCCTGGTAAAATCGAGATTTTCCCGCTGCTCCTGGGAGAAGGAACCCGAGACATTGTACGGTGTCCCGAAAATCCACGGTTCCGTGTACTCGACCGCCAGATCCTCGGTATCCTTGCCGAGATTTTCCCAGTTGATGTTCGTTGCACGGCCTGTTCCCAGGATATTGGGAAATTCGAGGTCGATTTTGCCCACCATCTCTCCCGATGTGCCTTCCGCACCAGGCTGGTAGCCGACAGCGCCGTCAAAGGAGCCCTGTTTCCCCTCGGTAACTTCGACTGCAAGGATACACCGGCTGTCATCGGTATAGTCGAGACGCGGTTCCTGAACGAGGTGGATGAAAGCCAGCCTGCCGATAGTCGTGCGGGCATACTCTGTTGCCGCCAGATCCGCTTCCATGCCGAGGAGACCGGCAAGTTCCCGGCGGATAATGTAATCCTTCGTGCGGGTCAGGCCATAGACCGCGATGGAATCGATGTATGCCCGTGCACCGTGGTCGAGAACAAGGGTGACATTCACCGTGTCCTCGCGTGCGCTCAACAGCGGCGTCACCACGACCGCCGGATACCCGCGTGCTGATGCGTGTGTTATCATCTCCTGTATTACCGCTTCGAGAAAGCTATGGGCAAACAGCCTGCCGCGGGATTCGGCAGTGATGGAAGGATCGAGTCCGGCTGCATCTTCATCGGTCTCGATGGTGATTTCACCGAAGAACACCGGGTTCCCGCTGTCGACCGCGAGGGTGAGCATGAGGCCCGAATCCGGGAGGGAATCGACCGATGCACTAACCCGCGCATTCCACCAGCCGCCCTTTCGCAGGTAATCGGTGAGCGCCCGGGTGTCGTGTGCGACCAGTCCCTCATTCAGGGGCCCGCCTTCTCTTGAGAGCACCAGACTGTCGAGCGCGGCACGGTGATCATCGGACGGGATCCCGGTGACCGCGACGGAATCGAGTGTACTCGTGGCGAACCGGTTGAATGCCTCCGCAAGGGTAATTTTCACATCACCGGAATCCCCACCTTCACGACTCTGCACAGGAAGCGCAGAAAGTACGGCGCAGATTACCCCGATAATCGTCAGGCGTGCAGGAACTTTTTTCATGATTACGCTCAAAACAGTGCCCTCACCTGCGCACGGGCGAAGTTTTCAAAAGTTTCGCCGCCAAACTTCCGTCCCGTGTACGTTGCGATTATATTCATGCGCTGGGACAGGCGGTAGTCGAATATAACCGATATCTCGTGATTGCTGCCGTCCTTCTGTCCACGCGCCATGGTATAGGGGAGCCTCGAACCTGCTGTGTATCCATCGAGGGTCACCGACACGAGACGATAGGACACCTCGAAACGTCCCTTGCCCGAAGGACGGTACGTGGCGGAAGGCTGCACGGTGACATACCGTGACGTGATGCCCGAAATCCTGTCATGGTCGGAGCCGCCGCCGATATTCAGCCCGAGTTTCGTTCGCGGCACCGGGTATGCCGAAACTTCGGCATCGCCCGAGAGCGATTCCACCCGGTAATCCCCGATACTCCGGTTTTCCATGGTCCGCGTCCACGAGGCGTTTGTAATAGTGAACTCGGCGTCATAATCATCGGTTACCGGCAGTCGGAGCCGGAGCGAAAGCTCTTCATCGCCCCGCCGTTCAGCGCCGGTCACGAACTCGGCGTTATATCGGTCGAAGCGAAAATAGCGAAGCCGCAGGGACCCGCCTCCGCCGATGAGGGGAAGAATAATATCCTCCTGCACGCGCATATCGCCGGATGTTGTCATACCTTTCTTCCTGAATTCATGCAGGTTGAGAAGAAAGATATCTGATGAAGGTGCCGTGGATTTTTCGTTAATCTCGAAGGTCGTCTCACTCTGGATTTTTTTCATCCCCGGGCTGATAATACCGGGAATGATGTCCGTCGGCAGGTCGAAACGAGCCGTACCGAAGACACTGACAACGTTAACCGGTGTGTAGTCGTCGAGCGTCTCCTCGTACAGATAGTATGAGCCATGGGGATCGGGAATAAACTCGTCCTGATCCCGTACGCCATCGCCGTTTTCGTCCTCCCACCGGTACGCGCCGCGATCGGTGCCGGTAAAGAGATAATTTTTCCGCTTTGAAGCTTCCCGTGATCTTCCCGCACGGTATGAGCCATCCAGCCGGAGAAATCCCTCCTCCGGGCGGTAGGAATAATCGAGAATCGCCTGGTCGGTCTCCACCAGATACGTGCCGGTTCTTCGTTCACGCCGGGAATATTGCGCGCGGAACATACCGAAAGCGTTTCGGGCGGTTTCTCCTCCGATACTACCACCGCGGACGAATGAGCTGTCAGCCCACGCCTCGTGCTTTACCATCTCGTTCCGGTAGAACCACTCGATTTTCCCGGTCAGGCCGAAATGTCGGGGAGTACTAAGCCTGGTCAGCACATCGTTGTAGGCAGTGCCGCGGGTAAGGCCCCATGCGCTCTCGACCTGCTCACGCTCGAAAACGATGGCGGGAACAAAACCGGCCATGCTGGTCTCCACGGAGAAATTGAGCCGGTCGATCCGCTCATCGGTTCCTCCGGGAACACCCTCCCGCTCGATACGGTCGATTCTGAAATCAGCATCACCCCGTTCACCGGCAGCAAGGCGGCCCGATCCGCCGACCCTCCTTGAAACGGTTTTTTTCCCGAACTCTCCCTGACCGCCGTCCAGGGAGATGGTTGAGCCGGCAAACGTTCCCTCATGGACGCTGAGGCCACCGGCGAACTCGGAGATGCGCTCCATTCCCGGCGTTAGAATAAGCGGCATGCCCCACCGACGGTTTTCTTCGGCCGATCGATCCCGGTCGAGCGGTGAAAACGCTTTGTCACGGGCATGATGTTTCCCTGACAGTTCCAGTTTGAGCGGCAGACCTGCGTCAACCTCCGGCGACAGGGAAATACCGAACCGATAAGCGCCCGCGCTGTTGTCGGCATCGTCGACGGACGAGAGCGTGTTCACATCAACCGATGAGCCGGCGAGCTCTGTTTCGAAATGCACCGAGGGTACGGGATCGAATGAAAGCTGTACTCCCGCAAGATCGTGGGCGACCGGCCCCGGAACAGTCACAACCGGATCGTACGATGTTCCGGAACCGGGGAACCGTTCATCGGGCGGGACGTACTCATACACGCCGCCTCCCCGGTAGCGGTATGATCCCTGGTCGAGACCGATCCAGGAAAAAGTTGCATTGTAGTCCCCCTCGCCCGCGGGATTGAACACCAGGTGTCCGTCGATCAGATCGTATGTTCCGGTCGAGTCATCTGATGCCGGTGTGATACCGTCGATTACTGCGGGCGCATCACCCGATTCGGCAAGAGCGTGTTTCATGGAGGCATTCAGGTCGCCAAGAATAAACTTCGAGGAATTGTCCGCTTCACGGGCGGCAATCACGTTCAGCTTTAGGCGGTTATCGAGCACTGTTCCCTTGGCGCCCGCCGAATAAAAGTTTCTCAGGTAACTTTCGCTCGTGTACTCGTAGTCGCAGACGATGCGCATATCTTCGCCGATGATGCGCCGCTCGGTAAACAGCAATTCCCCGGTCGTGTAGTCGATGGTGTAATCGTTCGTGTTGCCGCGAACGAGGATCTCCCCGTTGATCCAAACATTTTCTGTTCCCGGGATGATGGAAATGGTTCGCTGCCCGTTTTCCCTGATGAGCCGGTAGGGGCCCTGGTTGCCCTCGACCGGGGGAATGGTGACACTCATATGGCGTCCCTCGGAAACAGCGCCCGATCCGAAGATTTCGAATCCTCCCGCTCCGATGCTTACCTCTGCCCCCGAAAGCCGCCGTTCGTATGCAAGCCACTTGCCATCCTGACGGCGTATATCGGTGTCGCCCATGTTAGCGGTGAAGTGACGTCCCTTCAGCTCGATCATAATGCGGTCGAGCTCTTCGAGTTCGCGTGTGTCTCCTTCGGGACTGATGGGGGTGTTCTGGTCGGAGATTGCCGCACGCAACGTAATGTCTTCGGTGAGGTTTCCCGTGATATTGAGCCGGAGCGTCTGGTTGAGTGCGACTTCGCTTTCGGTTCCGGCATTGATGTCGAACGTCTTCGATCCGCCGAAACTGAGTCCGGGGAACGGTCGGGGTACTGGCAGACCGGACGCCGGTTCTGACAGGATGGGATAGGGGAGTGGTTGGCGCCGTGTGTTTGTCCGGCGGTACTCACGGGCAACCCAGGGAGGCGTCGTGGAGAGGGTCACCGCGAGGGAGTCCCCGGCGGCGAGCGGGGCGTTGAATATTATCGTCCCCGTTCGGCTGTCAGCGGACAGTATGGAGAGTTCTTGCGTGCTGGACGTGGTATCGACCGAGGCGGTGCCGCCTATAAAACCTTCACCGACCTCGTAAGGCCCCGGGGTGCCATCGCCATAGATAATCACCCGCGTTTGGGGAAACGCACGTATACCGTCCGCAAGGCAGTGATGGGGAACAGGAAGCACCGCTGTCGTAACAGCACACATAAACAATGCGCTTCGCAGCATTGCCGTCTTCATGAATAACAGTCGCACTGGCACACAGTATCCGTGTATGAACATGCGCCTTCTCCCCGAAGGAAGGGGGCGCATGATTATTTGCTGGTCAACCTTGACAAGTGCGAGCGCAAACGGGCATAGGCGGTATCTCTTACGAGTGGTTCCACTTCCAGAGAATTTCTTCCGGCGCCGGTTCCATAGGACACCTCGATGCCGGGGGTGAGTTGAATGCATAGAATCTGAGTGGTTCCGAGCCAATGACCTTGATACCGTGCGCGACACCGATCGGTGCAAAGGCGACATCTCCGGTGGTAACCTCTTCCACCTCGTCCCCAGTCAACACCTTGGCCCTGCCGGTGAGGAAAAGATAGGCTTCGACTCGATTGTGGACGTGCGGGATCACCTCATCGCCGGGCATCATCTCGTTGTAATGAATGCTCATCTGGGGCATGCAGTCCTTGGTGCCATCGCCGCCTTCTTCTGCGGAGAGAAGGATGTTTGGGCCCTTCATCATGGATTTAAAATCTGAAATCTTCTTGATCGGCATTATGGTTCCTTTCCGGGTGGATAATCTATGGTACTTACAGGTAATGGTCAGTTATTCTGGTACACGTAAGCAATTTGGAGCGGTACGACCGGCTGAACACATCCTCGCGCTTTTAGTACCATGATATCATTTTTCCTCTGCGAGGTCTTCCCCCTCTGTCCAGCAATCAATGCACCAGCAGCGGTTCGATATCCTGGTTTTCGGCGGGTGCAATCAACACCTCCCGTTTTTCCTCCCCCTTTTCCACCATCACCGCGACACGCTCCTCCGTACGCGCCTTGCCGTAACGGGTGCAGATGGCGGCGATGGCGGCGATGTCATCATCGGTTGGTTCCCCGAGGGCATACGCGAGTGGTCCCGGGAAATCCTTCGGTTCAAACCGCCAGAAATCACAGCCGAGCAGTTTCTGGAAATACTCGTTTTCAATTTCATTACGGCCCATGATCACCTTGAGTCCGCTCTTCAACCTGAGGTGGCGACCCGTTTTGAGAGTATTGAGCGCGCGAAGGGTAACGGCATGATCTTTCTGGTGATCGACCAGATCGAAATATCGATGAGCAAAACTTTTCTCGGTCAGGATACATCCTCCCGCCGGATCGGGATACCAGTCGATTCCGAACTGCTCCGCGAGTTTCATCTGAGGTTTCCGTGACCGCCCGTTGAAGCCATAGAGGTGGTCGCGGTTTACGATACCTTTTTCTTCCGGAATCGTTGGTGTGAGGAGTTGGGCGGAGAGCGGTCTGAGAAGTCTTCCGATGAGGCCTGCTTTTGATTCGACCAGATTGAGTGCGCCCCGATGCTGGCTCAGTGGCCGCTGACCGAGGACCTCGCCGGAAAAGACGAAATCGGCATGCTCGGACTCCATGATCTCCCGCGCTTTGTTCAGGAGAAAAATGCGGCAGTCGATACACGGGTTTGCTCCGGATCCGTAGCTATACCGTGGGTGGGTGATGACATCGAGGTACTCGTCCATCACATTAATCGGGCGAAGGGTGATACCGAGTTTTTCAGCTGAACTCACCACATGCTCGGACGGCGACCACTTCCAGTCCGGTCCCAGGGAGATTTCCTCGGCCGTTTTACCGTTGAAGCCTGTGTAAAAGTGAAGTGCAATGACCTCGAAACCCTCGTCCTTCATGATTTTTGCCGCGAGGAGAGAATCGAGTCCCCCGGATAGCATTCCTATCGCCTTATGCATGCAAGCCCTCAACACATTTGTTTCCCGGTAAACGTCGAAATGGCGTCTTTCAACTCATCAATATTAATAAGGGTGTTTTTACAGGGTCCCTCCGGACGTTTGTTGACAATTCCGATGGTCGGCATTTTCGGAGAAACGTCGCTAATGCCACTGACAAGATCGCGCTCACACGCGATACCAATGACGGAAGAGGGTCGTTCCCGAAGGATGATCTTTCGCGCCTGCCCGCCGCCGGTAGCGGAAAAAACACCGATACCAACCTGTTCACCGAGTTCCTTGATCATATTCTTGATCTCCGGTTTCAGGCAGCGCGGCATGAGAATGATCGTTTTGCCGCCGTTTTGATGGTATGTTGCCTGGACGATAGAGTTTGAAAATCTCACGAAGGAATTGCCGATCCGGTCGCGTGAAATACCCATTTTCCTGGCAATGGCAGACGCCAGCGGGTAAATCCTCGCAGCGGCCAGTTGTCCCATTCGCGTGTTGAGTACGACGTTCCTGCGGGTAAAAACACTGATTGCTATGAGTGCCGTGGTCACGAGCATGGTGACCATAACGAGCATGGTGATCACCCGTGCCACCGAAACCAGGAGCGGATGCAGCGAATTGAGCCGTGGCTCGATCATATACAGTATAAATACCAGGGCAACAAGCAGAATGAGAACCGCACATCCGGAAAACAGGGTAAAGAGTCCGGCGTTCTCGTTATAGATTCTGCTTTCGTCAAGGTCTCCGGACCAGTTCTCCCACTCATCGCCGAGCAACCGGTCAGGCTTTTGCGCCGTGTCAACTTTTTCATTCATAATAGACAACTCACTACAAGTAATATACATAAAACAGGATAAATCAACCATATGTTTTTATGGGGATCTCCCGGGTCACGACCGCTGCCTGTCGCACGAGCGAGGATCGATGCCTCCCGTATGGGAGAGGTACTTTCAGTTCGATGTCGCGTTCCATCAGCTTCATACGTCGTCTTTTTCACTAGTGGAATCATAGCGTGTCCCGATGACGCGCTGCGGGGATTTTCGCACCAGGTAGTACAACAGGGTAATGGTAACCAAGATGTTTCAGTTTAAATATAATGAAATAATAAAAATATGCACTAGAGTGAAATCATCTTGCGGAATAGCGACGCCCGGATTTACGCCGATAAGCTATCCGGCATCAGTCAGACAGCGAAGAATGGACGCGTTCGAGAACGATAATTTCCTTGCATTTTATGCTAGTAATGCTTTACCTTTCTCCCTATCGGCGAAAGATAAAATCCTTTACAAGAGAAGAAACCATGGACATTATGCGAAAAGAACCGGTAATAATACTTCTGCTTATCTGCTTCTTCAGTCTCCTCGTCGTACCCGGGAACTCCGGCGCTCAGGATGGTGATGACTTCATGGGTTCAAAAACATGCGGCACCTGCCATCCCACGCAGAAAAAGGCGTTTTTGGAGCACGGCCATGCGAGTATGCTGCGGCCGGTTGAAGGCGGCACATTTCCGGAAGGGGCGGCTGTCCAGGTGCCCGAAGGATACGATGGTGCTTCGATAACGTACCTTATCGGCGGCTCGAACAACTATGCCCGTTTCACGGACAGCAAGGGCTATGTCATAACCGGCCCAAAAGCGCAATGGTCGCTGGATGGCAAAACGCTCACCCCGTTCAAGCCGGACATCGAAGCGGGAACGCTCACCTATGCCTGCATCAAGTGTCACACGGTCGGGTGGAAAGAATCCGGTACATATGCGCGGGGGGTGCAGAACGAACTGAAAGGAATCCCAGGGAGTTGGTTTGAAAACAGCGTCGGATGCGAGGCCTGCCACGGACCGGGACGCGAACATGTCGCCCTGAACAAGAAACGCGACATCAAGAAGGAAGGCGGTGACCTGAAAATCGTTTCCAATCGGGAATCTGACATGTGTGGAACCTGCCACGTGCGAACCGATAACAACAATATCATTGTCGTTGCCGACGATCTCATCATGAGCCGCCAGCAGTACTCAGAACTGATGCGATCACGTAAAGCCAAGTTCAAGATAAGCTGTGTGTCCTGTCATAGTCCCCATGCCACGTCGAAAGAAGGTGTTGGAATCACGAGCACGTGCGTGGACTGTCACATGGGCAAAAATAAAAAGAATATTAAGATTCGCGCGATGGCCGATCTTGCTTGTACCGACTGCCATATGCCTCTCGCGGTGCGCGGCGCGTACGATACCATGGCGACCGAGTATCATCGCGGCGATATCCATTCGCATTTGTTTGGGATCAGTGTCGATCCCGATTACCGGCTCAACGACGGTTCCGGTCACGTTTCCCTGACTAAGGAGGGTTTCGCACGACTGACCGTGGAAATGACCTGTTACGCCTGCCACAAGTCTGGTGTAGCGCACGACATGCCACGTGTGGAAATGCTGGACATGGCGAAAAGAATTCACTGAAGGTGCATTATCCATCCCCACAGCGGACGGGAAAGAAATCGGTCAGAAAACCATCCTGGCTGAAGCGTCCGCTCTCCCACGGCTCGAACGCTCAAAGAGTTAAGCGTATTATCGGCGATCTCCGCCTCACCACTGTATGCGGTGAGGCGCGATGCCCCAATGCGGGCGAATGTTTTTCGAACAGCACCGCCACGTTCATGCTTCTCGGCGACCACTGTACCAGGAACTGCCGCTTCTGTGCAGTCGGCCATGGCAGCCCGTGCAAACCAGATACTGAAGAGCCTCTACGGATTGCCGAGGCGGCGGAACGCCTTGGCCTCAGGCATGTGGTCATAACCTCGGTAACGCGCGACGACCTTCCCGATGGGGGCGCAGCACAGTTTGCAGCTGTAGTGAGGGCGGTGCGCGAGCGAATTCACGGTGTCACAGTTGAAGTTCTCGTGCCGGATTTTCAGGGTTCTGAAGATGCGCTTCGTACGGTGATCGCCGCGCGGCCGGATGTGATCAACCACAACGTGGAGACCGTTCCCCGGTTGTATTCAATCATTCGTCCCGATGCGGATTATGAGAGATCCCTTCGACTGCTTGCGCGTACCCGGGAACTCGCACCGAATATCGTGACCAAGTCCGGTCTCATGGTGGGCCTCGGCGAAACGATGGATGAGGTGCGGGCCGTACTCGGCGATCTGAACGACATACACTGCGCGATCCTCACCATCGGACAGTACCTCCAGCCGTCGCCGGAGCAGGTGCCGGTCGAACGGTACTTATCACCTGATGAATTTGCCCATCTCAAAACAGAGGCGCTTGACAGGGATTTTGCCGCGGTTGCCAGCGGCCCGTACGTGCGGAGTTCCTACCATGCCGGGGAGCTTTTTTCGGTTGCGCACATTGCGGGCTGGTGCTCATTCCGTGATCAGAAGAACCAGCGGGCATAAAATCCGGCGCCATTGGGCATGCCGCCGAATTCCGAGAGGTTGGTGACACCGGTACCGTCAAACCGCGCCCTGTCGCCGGTTCCGATCCAACCGTAGAAAGACAGGTCGGTGTTGTCACCCGTACTGATGGTGATCCTCGGCTGCCAGAGCGTGGATTGGTCGATAAGATTGACGATACCCGCGAAATCTGCCTGAACGAGCGGATGCATTTCACGATGCATGCTCAGGACGAGGTAGGAAGCCGAGCCGAGGAACACCCATCCTTCCCTGAACGGCGCATCGTCGTAAACGTCGAGCAACTCTTTCGGATCGCGCACACCGAAATCCTGGTACAGGATTGAACCGCCGACCTTGAATTTGCGGGGAAGGCTGAAATCGAGACCGGCGACACCAGAAAACGCCGCCCGCGACCACCCGCCGCGTCTTTTTTCCACATCCGGCCGGCGATCGAAGAGCGCGACTTCGCCCCACACCCCTGTTTTGCTTAGTTCGCCTTCCCACCCGATGCCGCCAAATCCACGCCGTCTAAAGCGTCCGCCGACACATTCGATATCGATACCACGAATTGACAAACGGCTCCGCCCCACAACCGCGCCGTCACTCATTTCTTTCGCACCGGCTGCGATAATCTCGGCTTCGCCCAGCATACCAATGCCTCTCCTGATACGGACAGCGTCGATCCCCGGCTTGTAGGTGGCGTCCAGGTCTCCCGGAGCAAAGGGAGCGAGAACGTCGAGCACTCCGACGAAATGACTCGTGCCCAGGCTGATCGGCTGACGCCCGATATCGATGTCGAATCGGCCGATCCGCCACCTGATGTCGAGACGCTCGATGCGTGTTTTGAGTGTGATGCCCGGCTCATCGATATGATCATTCGTCCAGTGCCAGGTTTCGAGGGGTATCGAGGTTCCGAGAAGGCTCGATCCTTCACCGAAAATATCGTTGTTTCCCGACAGAAAATTCCCGCTGGATTCGAGGGCGACATTCACCACGACACCGTTGCCGAAAAGTACCTTTGTCCACAGGCGACCACGGGTTTCAGCAATTCCGAACGAACCGTCGGGAAAGAGTCCGCCCTTCGTTTTCGACGGCCACTTCATGATGAGGGCATTTTGTCGGAGATCAGCACCGCGGTCGAACGAAATCGCTGCTGCCACCCTCGGCTGGTAGAGTTGAAATGAGAGTAGGCACAGAACAGGTACAATCAGAAAAGGCAAGAATGATCTCTTTTTCTGTCGTCGCATGAGTCCCCCCGCTAATCCCTGACTTCTTCGGTTTGTATCTTCCCGTCCAGGAGACGGATAACACGTCGTGCTCGCTGTATAACAATGGGATCGTGCGTGCTGAAAAGGAAGGTTACCCCCTTTTCCTCGTTGAGTTTTCTCATGAGGTCGAGGAGAGTACCGGACGTCTCGGAATCGAGGTTTGCCGTGGGCTCGTCAGCCAGGACAAGTGTCGGGTTTCCCACGACTGCACGGGCGACTGCAACGCGCTGCTGTTGCCCGCCGCTCAACTGTGTCGGGAAACGCTTTTCCATGCCGCCGAGACCGAGTTCTTCCAAGAGCGGTATGATACGGTCGCGGTGCTCGTGTTCCGGTACGTCCTGTATCTGAAGAATAAACTGGATATTCTCAAAGGTCGTGAGCACCGGAATGAGATTGTATGCCTGGAAGACGAATCCCATCTTGCGGAGGCGTATGTTGGTCAGTTCATTGTCGGAACAGTCATTCGTAAGCTCACCATCGATGGCGATCTCCCCCATGTCGGGACGATCGAGACCTCCGGCCAGGTTAAGCAGCGTCGTTTTTCCACTGCCGGACGGCCCGGCCAGGGAGGCAAACTCACCTTTCTCGATGGCAAGGTCGATACCGTCCACCGCATGAACGACATGTTCACCTTCGTGGAAATACTTTTTAACCTGGTGCAACCGTAGTGCTTCCATAGCAGCATGCTCCTCTCTTTACCTGTATCATCACGAACGATTGCTTACACGTGTCGATGTTGTTCATTAGTATCTTCTCATAGCTTCCGATGGCCGGATTTTCATGACCCAGTACGTGGGATACAACGAGGCGATCAGCGCGACGACGATCATACCACCGCAGAGATACATCATTCCCCGGATATCCCAACCTCCATACATGACCGGTTCGAAAATCGTTCCGCCAAATCCCTGCTCCGACATGAACCGGGAGAAATCGAGACCATACATAGCGGTGTACGCGCTGAGCAAGGAGCCCAGAATGAGTCCGACCAGGACGCCTGTGAACGCGAGCACGAGAGCCTCCGACATGACCATCTTGCGAATACCGGTACTGTTGAGACCGATGGCACGGAAAACGCCGAATTCCCGGGTTCGTTCGATGACGCTCATGAGAATGGTATTCACCGTGCCGATACCGACAATCAAGTAGAGAAGTATAACCATGACCTGCAAACCGGCGTGATCGAACCTGACTGCGCTCGACAGTTCCGGCATGGCCTCCTCCCAAGTGAACGGTTTCGCATTTTCATATCGGCTCACAATTCGTTCGATGCGTGGAAATGCCTGCTTGATAAGCTGGTTATTGTGCAGCATTATTCCGATTTCGTGGGCGGAGGAGGTATAGCCGATGATTTTGCCGAGCTGCTCACGGTCGATAAAGACCGTTGCGTTGTCGATTTCCCGGACGTGGCTTTCGATAATACCCGAAACGCGCAGGAGCGTACTGACAATTTCACCATCCGAACCCTGGGCCATGAAAACAAATTTTTTCCCGAGACTCAATCCCAGTTCCTGGGCGAGTACCTTTCCGATGACCGTTTCACGGGATTTCTCCGGAAGCGAGCCTTCTACAAGGCGTTTCGGATCGAGCAGGGGATTTGATCCCTGCTCACGGGCGAAATCGATTCCCAGGATAGCTGTAGGCCTGCTGTTCCGGCTCGATCGCAGAAGTCCGGGTACCATGAGCCGCGGATAGACGGCTGCCACATCCGGATCGCTTTCCAGTTCGGCGACAAGATCGTCAACCGCGATAACCTGCTCGGTTTTGCGGAGCTCAAGGTAGTCAGGGTGATAGATGCCGATATGGCCGCTGCCCATCCGAACGCCGTCATCGATCATTTTCTCATATGTGCCGACCGCGGCATTGTTCCACCATATACCGAGCAACACACTCCCCGCGATCGAGGAAATTTCGATGATGGTACGGCGTTTGTTGCGAAACAGGTTGCGCCATCCAAGCTTGAACCAGATCATGTTATACCTCCCGCAGAACGTCAACCGGGCGCAGACGCCTCAGCCTCAGGGACGGAAAACAAGCGATGATCATCCCGAGGAGGGTTATCATTATTATGGGGACTATCATATTGCTCAACATCAGGTAACACCTGAGACGTGGTTGTAAGCTTGTCCCGGCATAGGTGATATCGGTAAAGAACCTGCTCAGGTCGATGAAGTGTGTGTTCATGTAGACGCTGATCAAGATACCGATTGTTCCGCCGACAAGTCCGGATATGCCGCTCATGAGAAATCCTTCCAAGATGATCATGAATGAGAGCCGCGATATCTTCATGCCGACCGCGCCCATGATGCCGAATTCCCGCAATCGCTCGAAAAAGGCCATGTACATCGTGTTGATCGCGACAAGCATCACGGCGAAATAGAAGATCATGGCGAAAATGAATTTCATCGCATTCCACATATCAAGTATTTCGCTCATCAGGGGTAGAAATCCATGCCATGGGGTAACCTCAACGCCCGACAGCTTTGCCAAGAGATCTTCGGCTACCATCTTGGCTTCAAGGGGTCGAGACAGCGATATAGCCCATTCGTGAACTCTCCCGTCGAGAACCATCATTTTCTGAAGCGTTGTCCTGCCTACGATTGCTAGTGATGCATCGCGGATACGATCGGCAGTGTCTATGATGCCGGCAACGTGAAATATTTCCGCGGCAATGGAACCATCCGCACCCTGTCCCATCGCAACGATTTCACCGCCGACCACTGCATCGAGTCGCTTTGCAAGCCCCCTGCCGAGCAGAATTTCCTTTGTGTCCGATCCCGAGATGAAGGAGCCTTCGAGAACGTGGGACTCCAGTCGCGTCACGGTACGCTCTTCTTCCGGATCGATACCGAAGAGTTCCGCCGGCTGCGTATGACTCGCCGATGCTCCGCTAAAGCTGAGCAGGGCAAATCCGCGAACCCGACCGGCAACTCCCGTGATTCGAGGATCGGCCAGAATCGTTTCCCGAAGGTTATTTTCCTCGAGCGTGACATGAATCTGCGGTTTATTCATATAGCCTTCCGCCGTAATCTTTACATGCCCGTGATACAGGTCGGTGGCACCCTCGATCATGTCCCAGAGCATGCCGTCGTATATACCGAGCATGAGGATGACCAGCATGGTGGCGATACTCATCGCACTCATGGTCAGCAGCGTTCTTCGCCGGTTACGCCAGAGGTTACGATATGCCAGTTTTAACAGCAGCATCAGCGCCTCCTCAGGGATTGTACCGAAAAGAGATCTTTCGGCAGAGTAACATCAAATTCAAGGTTCTCATACATTAGTTCGGTTTTTTCGTCAGGCTCATCGACTGGCCGGACACTCATCCTGAGAGGAATCCAGCGGCCCGAGATGCGTTCAACCCGATCGAATGACATCGTCCTTACAAGCTCGCCGTCCTCATCGTAATAATAGATGGTGATCGGGATTTTTTTGTCCATGTCTGCCTTGTACACAACCCGGCCCCAGACGATGGCAGCCTCCGGTTTTGGTGTGCAGCCGATTGAGACGATCTGACCATCGATACCTTCGACCTCGAAGGTATAGAGTTCATCGATTTTGTTTTCCTTCACCAGGTCGTCATTTGTCAGGTGGCTTCCCATCCAGCTGTCTCCCATGAGGCTCGAAGGAACCTTCATGAGCCGATCGATTCGCGGTAGGTAGTTCCACATGTCGTCATTGATCTTCAGTGTCGCGGTGCCTGCTTCCTTTTTAGGCGAAAGGATCGTGGCAAGAAACTTGTTGCGCCCCTCCGACCAGGCTTCCATTCTAAGCTCGCGCGACCATGCTTCGGTCACCACGTTCATGGTCATAATCGTGTGCGACGTCTCTCCCTGATACTGGGTTTCGATCTGTCGAACAATTTCCTGCGCGTTGAGATCGGCAACCTCTTCAGATTCCACGCTGCCAGTGGTGAAAAAAACGAGTGCCAGAACACAGATCAGCATACCGTACCGCCATAAGATTTTCATTGTATACCCTCGCTCAGCTATGTTAACACCTCATATTCTTGTGCCGTACCTCGTTATTTCGCGGCGACACGCCGTAGTATCCTGATCATCTGGTTTGCCGTTTTCCGTGGCTTTTTCGTCGAGAGTTCCTCCCAGTGCGTTACAACCCAGAAGTCCATCGCCTCACCAATGGAACAGATTATATTGACAAGAAGATCACGCGGGATGTCCGTACGTACCGCACCCATTTCCTGTCCGCGGATAATGATGTTCTCGATGTATACCATTATCTGAAGGTAAAATGTTACAAAAGCTCCGGAACCGTACTTGTTCGCGGAAAGAGAAAAGTACCCGCCGACCAGACTGACCAGTTCCGGCCGGGCAAACGATACCTCGAGCACCCGGGTGTAGAACTCTCTAATATCACCCCAGAAGTCGTCGGTGTAGATTTCGGTGGCAATGCCCCCGACCAGTTCGGCGAAATCGGACATGGCCTGCTTGAGGACCGTCAGGTAGAGGTCTTCCTTGTCCTCAAAGTAGTAGTACATAGAACCCTTGCTTATCTTGGTTTTCTGGATGATCTCGTTGAGGGATGCGCCCTCGAATCCCTTCTGCGAAAATTCTGCTCCCGCAATATCGAGGATGTTCCGACGGCGTTCCTCGTCAAGGTTTTCGAATCGTTTCGTAGACATCGGGTATATCCTTTCGGTAGTGACTGTGACGCATCGAATCTGTACCGTAAGTATATATAATTATAGTATAAACTACTGGTCTAACCAATAATATATACCGCATCCCATATTTGTCAAGCTTTTTTTACAATTTTTCCCCTTGGCTTTAACCTGTCGGTATCGTACCCTAGTGTAATTGATGTTAAGGTGGAGCGTTCTTGGATCAGTGCGGAGAGCACAACCATTCAACGAGGAGGAACCATCAGATGACGAGGGAGACAATTACCGAACGTGACCGCATGCTGGCAGAAAAATGCCTTTCCTGTCCCCTGTGCAAACGGGCGCGGAACAGGCAGAAGGGCATTGCCTTCTGGTTTGTTAAACACGTGGAAGGTTCGCTCTGCCCGCAGTGCAAGGCATACGAGAAGGTCTACGGTCAGAAGGCACATGAGCCGCTTCCCCCGGAACACGCCTGATACCGCGAGGGGATTCGGGACTGTCGTAGAGGGCGTATAAAGAGAGAATACGTTACAGTTTGCGAGCGATGACAAGTGTTTTACGCTCGGTGTGTACGGTGCCGGTGCGTTTGTCAATCGCTTCGAGGTTCAGTATGTACGGTCCGGCGGGGAGCCGTGAACCGTCGCTGCGCCCGTCCCAGGTGCCGGTCCATTCCCAACCGCTCTCCGCGATGTCACGGAGGGTCGCAACAAACCTGCCGCGCCGGTCATAGACAGTGAGCCGCACCCGGGCAAGCGGAAACGGAAGACGGTACGAGAGCGTTACTGTCTCCTCAAATGGATTGGGATTGACCGTGAGACGCATTTTTCCGCCATTCCCCGTTTCATTATCCACGTACGAATAATAAATGCTGTTTTGCCTGCACGGTGTGGAGCCGGACGGATCGACACACGCATCCCATCCGGACGGAACACCGTGCCTGTTCGGTGAGATCAACTCGAGCGATTGCCCCGGTACCGTTTCTTCATACCTCATGCTGTCGACAACAGAAGCAGTGTAATCATACAGATAAACCGCATCGCCGTCGTTATTCAATGTTGGTAAGCGCTCGACTGGAATGGGCGGAATCCCGGGATCGGGTGCGGGGAACGAACCGGCTGAGAGAACCGCGTAGCCAAATCCGGGAATGAGGATGTGTCGGTCAACGATGCCGTGAGGTGCGTCAGAACGGTCACCGATTTGCCAGGCATAGAGATCGACCGGTGACTTGTCCATGTTGTAAATTTCAATCCATTCGGGCTCACCGGCGGAGGGTGCGGCCATGATTTCATTGAGCAGGAGCGTTTCCGGCGGAAGCGTGACCGTGAAATTGACGGAGATCGTATCGTCAGCGGTCGACGTGGACAGGTCAGTCGCAACGATGGTGGCAACGAATTCAAGTATTCCCCCCGGACAATTGCTAAGTGGAATGTCGAGCTGATCGGATGACACGCCCGGACTGACTGTCTCGCTGAAAGTCACCTTCTTCAGTTCGATATCAGGCAGCATGTGTACGGTGACCGATACATCAGCGAGCGGCTCGAGCCCGGCGTTGCGGTATGAGAGGTGAAGCACCAGGTCATCGCCCAGGTGTGGTTGAGTGGGGGAGAAGGTAAACGCATGGTCGTCGAGGGCGGGATTATACGCTGGCGGCGTGACAGAGTTATAGCTGCCCGGTGTGCCATTTTCATTGTGGGATTGGCGAAAATTATCGCCCAGGTCGCTCCCATGGAGCAGTATCCGTTCCCAGGAGTGCCCCGGCGCACAGTCGAGAGAATAGTATACCATCGAGAGAGTATCTCCATCGGCCGAGACCAGAAGAACCGGTTCCGCCGTGGAATTGGAGAGGCCGCGGTCGCCGAGTGCCTTATCGTCCACGGTAAAAAGTGGGATGCCGGGAGGGATATCATACGGATCGTCGTTGGTGAAATAGTCGGGATCCATGATAAGGGCGAAGCTACCCGCGGAAACGATCCATGAATCTCCATCCGCAGGAACGATACTGTCCAGCGCTGTTCCGTCTCCGATAAACCATCCCTCGAGCGATACCGGTTCTTCGGCGAGGTTGAATACCTCGACAAATTCCCGTGCGTTCTCGTTGCCGCCGGGATTGAACATGATCTCGGAAATGATCGGCGTCTGGGAGTGTGCATGCATCGATTGTGCAGACAGGATAATGATCAACGCCGCCACTGTTTTTTTCAGAAGGTGACGAATATCTACCGTCCTTTTCATCCCCCCGAATTGCCCGCCGTTTCACGAAGGATCGTATCGAGGGATGCGTCAAGCGTTTCCTGGTTGAACCGGCTCATGACCGTGTTGCGGGCGTTTTCCCCGAGCAGCGGCACGAGGTTCCTTTCATGTATCAGCCGGTTGATCAATCGCTGTAATTCCACCACATCGTTTTCACCGGCAAGCAGCCCGGATACACCATGCTCCACGAGTTCGGGAATCCCGCTGTGATATGTCGATATCACCGGCAGACCGCATGCCATCGCCTCCATGAGCGAGACGGGAATGCCTTCCATATCCCCGTTGCGGGCTGTCCTGCTCGGCAGGATAAACACGTCTGCCGCATTGAGTAAACGCGCCGCATGTTCGTGGCTCTTTTCGCCGTGGAAGGTGACAGCGTCATGTATGCCGAGGTCTCTGGCAAGTATCTCGAGCACCGGGCGTTCGGGACCGCTGCCGACTATATCGTATCTGACTGTGAAATTCGGATGCGTTTTCAAGACGCCGGATATGCTTTGCAGGGCGAGATCAATACCCTTCTTCTCCACGAGTCG
>CAYWBT010000022.1:0-26103 GCA_964456585.1 uncultured bacterium | reverse complement strand
AAAAAAATGAAAACCGCAGAATACGTTGATTCGGTCGGGAACCGAAACATGGTTCGAGTGATCATCACGGTGCCCTTCGTTCAGGCACCGTTCTATTTCATTGTGTCGAGGGAACGATGTTCTCTGCGGTCTATTATCAACGTGACTCCGGTTTTCCTGCCGTGCGCCGCATACTTCAACCATTATTTACATGAGTAAAATTAACCAGAGCACATTATATGTGTTCAGTATTTTATCATTTCCTGTTGTTTCGCTTTTTTCCTTTCGTGTTTGAGCTCTGTTTTCGTATATTTCTTCTGTGAATACCCACTTCAAGATGAAAACGGTTTGGAGCCGTCATGTTTGGAAAATTTGAAATATTTGTCGCAAAACGATACCTGGTTACCCGCAAAAAGACCGGATTTATTTCCCTCATTTCCCTGATCTCAATAGTAGGGATCGCCGTGGGAGTAGCCGCGCTCATCATTGTTCTTTCCCTCATGAACGGTTTCTCCAAGGAATTGCGAACGCGATTGCTCGGTATGGACGGTCACATATGGGTTAACAGCCCCCTTGAGCGGGGAATGCACGATTACGAAGAGGTTCGCAAGAAGCTTATTGCGATACCGGGCGTGGTGGGTGCGTCACCGTTCTGTTCCTACCAGACCGCCGGGCACGATATGACCAGAAAAAATACCGCGCCGATAATGGTTCGCGGTGTCGATACCGGTTCGGTCGAATCGGTATCGGATATCGATGACTATATTCTCCCGGGCGGCAGCCTCGATCTCGGCAGAGACGACGAGGGTGTCCCGGGAGCGGTGATCGGAAGCTACCTGTCCATGTCGATAGGGTATGCCGCGCTCGGCGATTACATACTAGCCTATGGTCCGAGCGATATTGGTGAGGTCTTGGATACCATGGTGCCGCCCCCGCTCTATAAATTCAGGGTGACCGGGATCTTTGAAAGCGGCTATTATGATTACGACAACATGGTCATGCTGATCGATATCGCCGAGGCTCAGCGAATCATCGGCTATGAGGGCCGTGTTTCTGGGATCGTGCTGAAACTTGACGACATGTTCAAAGCCGGGGAGTACACTCATGCGGGCGGTTTGATCGACAAGGCGCTCGGGGGGCCGCCGTATTCCAGCATGAGTTGGATCGAGCACAACCGTGTCCTGTTCAAGTGGATGAGGCTGGAGAAATGGGCGGCGTTTATCGTTCTCAGCCTCATTATTCTCGTTGCGGCGTTCAATATTGTAAGCTCGCTGATAATGCTTGTTATGGACAAAACCCGCGAGGTCGGCATTCTTAAGTCCATGGGGGCGACCAACAAGAGCATCGGCTGGATATTTGTCCTGCAGGGTGCGTTTGTCGGCATTTGCGGCACCATCTCCGGCAGCGTGCTGGGAATAGCATTATGCACACTCCAGGACAAGTATCACTTCATCAGTCTTCCGGGTGATATTTATTTCATCAGCGCTCTCCCGATGGAGTTGCAAATGAGAGACGCGATTGCGATTACCGTGGTGACGCTCCTGTTGTGTCTCATATCGGCATTTTACCCGGCGCGGAAGGCTGCGGGACTCAATCCGGTTGAGGCGATCAGGTCGGAGTAACCTCACGGTACCCGGTCATGATATGCGCCTGAAATGATTTTCCGGGGTACCGGGGCGTAGAAAGCATCCGACCCGATCATGCGGGGTGTATCGCGTTCGACTCGTCGCGGATAGATCATAAACCGGTAACGTGAAAAAAGACAATCAACGCTCGGGGAGTTCTCGTGGCCAACATCGTTCTCAGCGCACGAAACATCGTTAAAAACTACTCGATCGGCCACCATGTCCTGGAAGTTCTCAAGGGAATAACCGTCGATTTTGACGAGGGGGAAATCACCGCGGTCGTGGGCGAGTCGGGTGTGGGGAAATCAACGCTCCTGCACCTGCTCGGTGCGCTTGATCGCCCCACCTCGGGAGAGCTCCTGGTGGATGGCGAGGATATCGCGAAAAAATCCGATGCAGATCTCGCGTATTTCCGGAACCAGCGGATCGGATTTATTTTCCAGTTTCACCATCTTCTCCCGGAATTTAATGCGCTCGAGAATGTTCTCATGCCTGCACTGATTGCGGGAAACGATGGCGCCGCTTCTCAGGAGCGGGCGAAGCATCTCCTCGCCCGGGTCGGCCTCTCCGAGAGGATGGACCACCGTCCCGGTGAACTGTCCGGCGGCGAACTTCAGCGGGTGGCAGTCGCCCGCGCGCTCATAAACGAACCGGCCCTGGTGCTGGCGGACGAGCCTTCCGGCAATCTCGACCATGCGAATTCCGAGAAGCTCCACGAGCTGATCTGGGATATTGCCCGGGAGCATAACTGTTCGTTTGTGATTGTCACACACGACATGCTGCTCGCCGGAAATGCAGACCGGGTGCTCCATTTGACCGAAGGAATTGCGCGGGAGGTGGAATCCGTTAATTTCTCCGAACATTTTAAGGGTTACGGCGTTTAATATGAGTAAGGTTCCTGTATAAAAAAACCGTTGGTGTTATACTTAGAGTAAACAGGCACGAGGAATTGTGACCACTGTTTTTGACGATGTCCCGGTACTTTTTCGACGGACTCGATCGTCTGATGGATTGACAGAGAAAGTGATTGTGTATGAAATGCCAGATATGTAAAAAGAACGAAGCGAACATCATTTTCACCCAAATTGTTGATGACGAAAAGATCGTTCTGCAGATATGCTCGAAATGTGCCGCTGAGAAGGGGATAAGCATTGCGATCGAGAAGCCCACAGCTCCGAAGGTCAATTCCCTCCTGGGAAGTGTGACCGGCGTTTTTGGTGAGAAGATGAGCGAAACCGACACGGGCAAGAAGGAGGAGGGGATCGATACCGATCTGGCATGTGATGAGTGCGGATTGATGTTTGTTGAGTTCAAGAAAACGGGTCTCTTTGGATGCGATAACTGTCACCGGGCGTTTGGAAAATACATTAGGAACCTATTGAAACAAATTCACGGCACCGACGTATATGAGGGGAAATCGCCGAAAACCATTTCTCCCGAAGGTGAAAAGATTCAACAGTTGAAGATCCTGCGCGCGGAACTCAAGCGGTGTATCGACGGTGAAAAGTACGAACGTGCAGCTGAACTTCGTGACAAGATCGCCGATCTTGAGGGAAAGAAGCCGACTCAATGACATTTCATCAAATTGTACATTCCATTCCAGAATGGTTGAATAGTCAGGGGCCGGAATCGGGTATGGTCATTTCTTCTCGAGCCCGGCTGGCACGCAATATCATGGGAATACCCTATGCGCATCGCATCGATGAGGAGAAGCAGGGCGAGGTGGTGACTTCTGTTCTTGAATCAGGTGCCGCCGCCGGATTTGATGTTGCGGACTATTTTCCGAACACCGACCTCGATGATCATCAGAAGAAAATCTTCATCGAGCGGCAGCTCATCAGTCAAGCACTCGCTGCCAAGTCGGGTACATGCGGAGTGCTGGTAAAGAACGGCGAGATGAGCTCGATCCTGATCAACGAGGAAGATCATCTCCGGATACAATCGTTCCGCTCAGGATTTGATCCCATGGAAGCGTTCGTGGCTGCCGATGAAATCGACAATAAACTGTCCGAGGTCATCGAATTCTCTTTTTCGAATGATCATGGATATCTCACCGCCTGCCCGACCAACATGGGGACCGGTCTCAGGGTTTCCATCCTGGTTCATCTTCCCGCGCTTGTCATCACCAAGGAAATTCAACGAGTTATCAGGAGTTCCGGGCAGCTCGGTCTCGCGGTCAGGGGTTATTTCGGCGAGGGATCGGACATTGTCGGGAATTTATTCCAGATTTCCAACCAGCGTTCTCTCGGAAAGTCCGGGTATGAAATTGTCGATACTCTCATCTCTGTTGTATCACGAATCATCGAGTACGAAAAGCAAGCCGCGGAAACCCTCATCAAGGAAGCCAAGAGTCAGACGGAGGACAAGGTATGGCGCAGTATCGGCATATTGAAGACTGCGCGTGTACTCTCCACGCATGAATTCATGAATCTGAGCTCGGCCGCCCGTCTGGGTTGCTACCTGAACATGTTGGACAGGAACTATCTCCTTACCCTGAATGAACTCCTCGTTCTGACACAGCCTGAGCATCTCCAGGAATATGCCGGTCAGCGAGCAGAAGCAATGGAGCGTGATTACCTGCGTGCTGAGCTGATAAGAGAACGATTTGTTGACCTAAGAATGTAAATGTGTTATATTATTAGGGAGAAATGATACTAGTAGGAATTTTCCCCGATCGTGGATGTATGGTTCCACGCTCATCTCTGAGTTGAATGTGGTGTATTACGGAACTAAGAAGAGGAATTCCAGTGTAAATTCCTCTGGGGACTGCTCCGGGAGAAAACCATGAATAATATGTTTACCGATAGAGTTAAGAAAGTTCTCCAGTTTGCCCGTGAGGAATCATCACGGCTGGGACATGATTATATTGGGACCGAACACCTCCTTCTCGGCCTCGTGAAAGAGGGGCAGGGTGTTGCGGTGGCAGTCCTTTCCAACATGGGTATACAGCTGGACGCGTTGAAAAAATCGATCGAGGATGCAGTGCAAACCTCGTCGAACTCCATGATGCTTTCCGATGTGCCCTTCACGCCGATGGCAAAACAAGTGCTGGAAATCGCCGCCCAGGAAGCCCGCGAAATGAGCAACAACTATATCGGAACCGAGCATCTCCTTCTCGCCCTGACCAAGAACAAGAACGGCATCGCCGCCCAGATACTCAGTGTTTTCGGGACCGATTACAAGTCGGTGAAAGAAGAGGTCATGAGTATCCTTTCCGGCAGCAGGAGTTCCCGGCCCGAGGAGAGCGAGAAGAGCAACCTTCCTTTCATCGAGCATTACGGCCGTGATCTTACCCTGCTGGCGAAGGAGGGAACGCTCGATCCGATCATCGGTCGCGACCGTGAAATCGAGCGCATGAGCCAGATTCTGTCACGCCGCAAGAAAAACAATCCGGTGCTCATCGGTGAGCCCGGTGTCGGAAAAACGGCGATTGTGGAAGGTCTCGCCCAGCGGATCGCCGATGGTAATGTGCCGCAGAACCTCATCGACAAGCGGGTCATTTCCCTTGACATGGGAAGTCTTGTCGCCGGGACCAAGTACCGCGGCCAGTTCGAGGAACGGGTCAAGTCCATTCTGAGCGAACTGTCGAAAACACGCGAAGTCATTATTTTCATCGATGAGATTCATACGATTGTCGGCGCGGGTTCGGCGGAAGGCACACTCGATGCCTCCAACATGTTCAAGCCGGCTCTCTCGCGAGGGGAACTCCAGTGTGTCGGCGCAACGACCCTCGATGAATACCGGAAGTACATCGAGAAGGACGGAGCGCTCGAGCGGCGGTTTCAGCAGATCATGGTCGATCCTCCCTCGGTCGACGACTCGATCAAGATTCTCATGGGGCTTCGGAGTCGGTACGAAGAGCACCACAATGTGAATATCACCGACGATGCCATCACGGTGTCGGTGCGGCTCAGCGACCGGTACATGTCGAACCGCTTTCTCCCCGACAAGGCACTCGACCTGATCGATGAGACTTCTTCGCGGGTTCACCTGAACGAGATCACCATTCCGGAACACATCAAGAAAAAAGAAGCGTATATCAGCGAGATCGAGAAGAAGAAGAACGCTGCCATCGAAGAGCAGGACTATGAAAATGCTGCCAAGCTTCGTGACCAGGAGCGTGCGCTGAAGGAAGAGCTCGAGTTCGAGAAGAACGAGTGGCGCGAGAAAGCTCTCAACCAGGTTGTTGAAGTAACCGAAGACGACGTAACCAATGTGACGAGCGCCATTACGGGTATTCCCCTGTTTCGTTTGGCGAAATCCGAGTCCGAACGTCTCCTCGGCATGGAAGATGAGCTCAAAAAGAGTATCGTGGGACAGGAAGATGCGGTGGCCGCCGTCTCGAAGGCAATCCGCCGGACACGGGCAGGACTGAAGGATCCGAAGCGTCCCATCGGCTCGTTTGTCTTTCTGGGCCCGACCGGAGTGGGAAAAACCGAACTCGCCCGCGTGCTCTCCGAATATCTCTTCGAAGATCCCAGTGCCCTGGTTCGCATCGATATGTCGGAATACATGGAAAAATTCAATGTCTCCCGCCTTGTGGGCGCGCCTCCCGGGTATGTGGGATACGAAGAGGGCGGACAACTCACCGAGCGTGTTCGCCGCAAGCCCTATTCTGTTGTGCTTCTGGACGAGATTGAAAAGGCGCATCCCGATGTTTTTAATATCTTGCTTCAAATATTCGATTCCGGCCACATCACCGACAGCCTGGGCCGGAAGGTCGATTTCAAAAATACCATCATTATCATGACCTCGAATCTCGGCGCCCGTGAGATAGGACTCGGGAAAAGCCTCGGTTTCCATACCAATGATTTCGAGGACGACCACGTGTCGATGGAAAAGAAGGTCATGAGCTCGCTGAAAAAGACGTTCAATCCCGAATTCATCAATCGTATCGATGAAATCGTGGTGTTCAGATCGCTTGATCGGGACGCGGTGCTCAAGATTATCGATATTTTGATGGAGGATGTGAGAAAACGTCTCGACGAAAAGGGGATCGACCTGAGAATGACCAAGCGGGCGAAGGAGTTCATTGCTCAGGAGGGGTACAATCCTATGTACGGTGCGCGCCCCCTGAAGCGGGCGATCCAGAAGCATATCGAAAATCCACTCTCCGAACAGTTGATCCAAGGGCAGTTTGCCGAAGGGAGCGTGATTCAGATCGAGCTGAAAGATGGTAAGCTGGTATTTGATGAACTGTTGAATCGGTCGGAAAAAGCCGGAAAGAGCTAATAATACGGTGAAATAACGGGAGTATCAGCGCTTCATCCATCACGTATGGCAGGGGCGCTTTTTTACTTGTATTCACCGTGATGAATAATTACAGCTTCTGAGTAACATACTGTCAAAGACATGACAACCACAACCGTGCGTGGTATGTACCTGCAGGATTAGTGTGGATTATCATGATGACACAGAATGTTCCTCGAGAACAGTCGGTCTGTTCCTTGACAGGTGAACGATCATTCGTTCCATGCCGGAGATGGTACAGACACGATGGCGTCGCCCTTGAGAATGATATACCGTTGTTTTTATGTTATGTTGAGAGGATGATGCACGATGAAAAGCAGGAGGTGGGTTCTCATCGTGTTTATGCTGCTTTTGGCCATGCTTGCCCTTTATCTGACCACCTTCCGTTTGCTCGATATAAATCAAAAAGCCCGTGACTATGTCACGGAAAAAATAACACAGTCCTTCAACGCTGACTTCACAGCGGGATCGCTCTCCATACTACCCTGGTCCATACGGGTCAACAGGGCGAGTCTGAGATTGAAAGACTCACCGCTTTCGATCGAAGCAAAACGTATCCGGATCGGGTACAATATCTTCCACCTCTTGGTACATCGCCTCCGTCCCCTGAGCGGCACACAAGATGTATACATCGAAGAGCCAGTCGTCACCTGGCGGTTTGATCATTCCGTTTCCCCGGATACCACCCGAATTGACCGGCACTATGATTTCTCGGTAGATGACATCCCGCCGATACGGGTGAATATTGTCAGGGGGGCCTTCGTCTTTCAGCGTGGCGATTCCGTTCTCGTGTGCGCGGATAATATCAACGGTTGGTTCGATGATTTCAGTAATCTCGTCGTTCCGTTGAATATTCAGGGGAATGTCCTCTCCGACGAGGTCAACATGACCTGCAGGGGGTATATCGATAAGGTGAAGGACACGATCGTCGTTGACCTGTCGACCAAAAACGCGCACCTGGCAGTTGAGGGTATCGAGGTGATTTCCGGTGATATCAATCCACAGTCGGGAACCATTGATTTCGATATCCACTATGAGAAAATCGGCGATGAGTCGCTGGTTGCCGGCACATACGGAGTTAAGGACGGATCGTTTCTGCTGAAAGAATTCAACCACAGCGTATCGGATTTTTCGATACAGGGACATTTCGATGAGCAGATCGTATATTTCGACATGGTCACCGGCACCGTATGGGGAGTTACGCCGGAACTGTCGGGTCAGATAATCCTGAAACCGGATCTTTCTCTTACCATGTCGGTTGATGCGCAGGGCATCGATCTTGCCAGTATTATGACCGATCTCTTTCCGGGAAAGACAGCGTATCCCACCGGTTCCCTCGACCTTTCCGCAACCCTCGCAGGCCCGGTCAACGATATCACAACGGACGTGGTAGTGACCATGGATAGTCTCCGGTATCGGAACGAAACAGTTGTTGATATTGCAGCGAACATAGACATCTCCCGCGGCATCCTCACCTTCGAAAATTTTTCTTCCACATGCCGGGGGTTCCTCGTTGAAGGTTTGGGAACAAGCCGGACTGTTACCGGAGAGGAATCAAAGAATGTAATGCTTACGATGACCGCGACCAACATATCCTCGCCGTCAGACAAGTATGCCTTCAACCTCACGGGCAATTTCAATCCGTCGCAAGACAGGTTTGATGCCGATATCTCCATGAAAATAAAGCAGGTTGACCATCCGATAAACGGCAGAATCTCCCTCGTGGAAGACAGGGCTGATTTCCATTTCAGCGACGATTCTTTCAACGTTGAGGGGTCGGTTTCCGAGCCATTTGCTCGCGCTTCTGTCGTCACATCGGTCACCTTGTCCCACTTTCCCGTGCTTGAATACGCGGGCAGAGGTGTGAGTGAACATGGATTCTTCATCGATGGAACGGGAACGGTTCAGGGTAGCCTCGATACCCTGTCGGTTGCTGGTGGATTCAAACTGAACTGGGGAAAAAATCTCAATTCGCAGCTGACCGGAACAGCGACTGTGACAAACATCATGAAGGATTCACGGTCTTTTATTGCCAGGGCACGGCTCAACGACCATCACATCCGCTACTCCCATCCCATGGCGTGGGATGTTTCGGCTCGTTCCGATTCGCTCGGGGTCATGATTGAGGTGGTAAGCAATGAGGGCGCGTATGGTGTTGTCGGCGTATCACCGGAAAGCGGCGAGCTTTCGGGCGTCGTTGATTTTTCAGCTTTTCCCCTCGAGCGGATCATCGATATTTTTGTCCGCGAGGAGTTCGGCCACCGGGGGAAAATCACCGGCAGTGTCCGGATTGGTGGAACGATGACAGCGCCGAACTTTGCCTCCGATGAGCCGTTGCGGGTTTCCGAGTTGAAGCTTGGCGGATTAGACCGCCTCGACGGTGTCCTCTATTTCTCCGGCAGTTCCCGTAACCTCCGTTTCTCCGATGCCGATATCAGCCGCGATGGCATCCCGATCGGCCACGCTGACGGGTGGTGGGACAGTGGGACACCATTCTTTCTCGATGCCGAGGGAAAGGATGTAGAACTGGCCGCGATAAGTGATATTCTCAGTGACCGGTGGCATTCGGACGGTCGGGCGAACTACACGATTAAAACCGTCTTTACCCTGAAACAGGGGACTATCGAAGGCAGCGCAACCGTTCGCGACGGGCATTTTCTCGATATCCCCTTCGACAGCGCTTCAGCGAACATCAGCGGAGGCTCGACAGGTTTCAAGGTCACCGACATGTCTGTTGAGAAAGCGGGCCTTTATACGGCGACGGGATCTGCCGCGAGTGGTTACTTGTGGCGTGACAGAACCGACACGCGGGGTCTGAACATGAACCTGTCGCTCAACGGCGATCTGGTGCGAATATTTCCACACCTGACGACAGCGATAAAAACAGCAACCGGGAACTGCCGTGCAAACATTACCATCGGCGGCACCTGGCAGGAACCGATACCACTTGCCGGCGAACTTGAGGTAACCGATGGAACCATCGAACCGTCATTCCTTTTTGATCAGGTAACCGGCATCAACGGTACTTTTTTTCTCGATCCCGAATTTGTTACCGTCTCAGGTTTCAAGGCGTTTCGGATACGTTCCTGCACGGGGCTGCTTGAAGGCAAGAGACTGACTGTCAATAATCTTCACCCGGGCGACCCGGAGTGGGAACAGGTTGTGCGCCCCGAGCTTCTGAATGTGATAAACGAGTCTGTTAATCTTGATTTCGGTGTTTTTACCGGGTATATCAATCCCGAGAAAAATCGTGATACCTCAATTGAAATTCATGTTCCCGGTTTCATGAAAGTGGGGGAGGAAGGGATTTTTGAGATTGCGGGCATGAAAGGTGAGCGCTTCTTGGTCGGCGCCTCGGATGATGGTGAGAACCTGACCCCGTATATCAGCGGGGAGGTTACGGCGCGTTCCGGTGACGTGTATTATCCGCTTCTGATCGATGAAGACAAAGAAGGAGGTGACGAGGATTCGGGGAGTTTTATCGAGGACATTTTCTGGGATCTGGTGATCAACAGCGGATCGAACGTGAACTATGTCAACGAGTATAATTTCAAAATAGGCAGGTTTGGGGGCACGACGCTCTGGCAAAACGAAGTAAAAATAGATGAAAATTCGTATTTTACTGTAACAGGAAGATTCTCGGACGGCTCTTTCCGTGTAACCGGGGATGCCCGCTCGAGCTATGGGTATGTTGTTTATTACGGGTATCGGTTCGAAATCGAGTGGGCAGAGCTTGAACTCGACACCACCAACGATCGGACACCCTGCATCATTACCGGGAGGGCACGGACGATCGCGGTCAACGATTCCACCGGTGTGAACACGGAAATATATCTGAACCTCAACTTTGTCGATCGTGAATCGGGACGGATAATTGAAGCTCGTGGGAGGGGTACCACGGTGCTCGAAGACGACTACTATGGTATGAGCAGGCCTCAGACCCGTTTCGATGCCGGCGTTCTCGGCATCATCGAGATTCGTTTTACCAGTAACGACCCCTCCGATGATACCCAGGAAAAGATACTGGCGAAACTCGGAATCTCTCCTGCCAGCATCGGTGCCGCAGCGACGCGTGCATTTACTACCGGCATGGATAACTACTACTTTAATCCCCTGGTGAAACCATTCGAGGATCGTCTGAAGAAGGTGCTCAGGTTAGACCTGGTCAAGATCACTCCCTCGTTTTTTGGCAGTTTTGCCCAGTCGCGGCTCGGTTTTTCTCAGAGCAGGGACCCGAGCAGCGATTATATTTACTTTGACCGGAGCAGGATCATGCTCGGCGAGTTTTTTATGAAAGATATTTTCCTGACCTATATCGGGCAGTATGGCGTGGGCAGGGACTATCTCATGAGAAAGGAACGGGGATTCTTCCATGATATCGGATTGCAGTACCTCATCGAGAGGAACCTGCGGCTCCAACTGCATTACTACTATGACGACATCATCAACGAGCAGGATAAACGCTTCGAATTCCGGTATGATTTCCAGTTTGAATAAGGAGTTGGTAGAAAATGAGGGGAGACCGAAAATTATTGATTTCACTTTGAATTTATTCAATAAATATCATATATTATACAATTGTATTCATTAAAGGTTTCGTCATACGAGGTACAGAGAGTTATGAATCATAATCGCTTTGCCGGGATATGCCTGATATATGCCCTTATTTCCCTGGTCTGCCTGGTGCCGGAAGTACGTTCCCAGGAAAGCACACGGATTCAGGAGATCGTTGTTATCACGAATGTCGAGCAGTCTCCGGAAATCAACAGTTTTAAAAAGTTGATTCTCAACATGTGCGGATTAAAAATCGGGATCGCCCTGTCCAGTGAAAATATCGGTAATGCCATCAGGACCCTCTGGAACATCGATATCTTCTCAGATATTCGTATCAATCAGGAAAAGGTAACCGGCGGGTACCGGGTTATTATTCAGGTTGATATCCTTCCCCAGATTAATTCCATTACAACCGAAGGATTTAATGAATTCAAAGAGGAAGAGATACTCGTTGCCATTAAGATAGCGAGAAACATGACGTTCGGAAGACGTAAAGCCGCCAAAATGAAAAATGCTATCCTCGACATGTACGATGAGAAGGGATTTCTTGCGGCTGATCTCACGTTCGATATTATACCGGTGAAGGATGATCCAACCAAAGTCGATGTCAAGATTTCGATCAAGGAGGGAAAAAAGGTAAAGATAAAGTCCATCTCGATTGTGGGCAACGACGCCATGAGTGACAAAAAGATCAAAAAGCTTATGGAAACCAAGGAGGATCGCTGGTATCGATCGGGAGAATTCAAGGAAGATGTTTTCGAAGAAGACAAGAAGAAGATCATCTTCTTCTATAATTCGAAGGGATACCGTGATGCCGTCGTGGTACAGGACAGCACGTACTTCGATGAGGGCAACGAGAGAATGAACAAGGTTCTCGTCATCCGCGAGGGCGCCGAGTACCGGTTTGGTAAAACCACCATCGAGGGAAACACGGTTTTTACCGAAGAACAGCTACTTGAAAAACTCCAGCACAAAGAAGGTGATATTTTCGACAAGGGTTCGCTCATGATCTCCGTTTTCGGTACCACCGATACCGCCGGATATGATGGCATGATCACCCTGTACAATGACGAGGGCTACCTCAGTACGAACTTCAATCCCATCGAGTCGGTCCGTGGGGACAGTATTGATGTGTTTATCGATATCGCCGAGGGAAATATTTCCAACATCAACAAAGTACTCATAGAGGGAAACTCCAAGACCATCGATAAAGTCATACGCCGTGAAATTTCACTGGACCCGGGTATGCCGTTCAGCCGGAGCAAGCTCGAGCGCTCACGGCGTGACGTCATGGCGCTCAATTTCTTCGAGAAGGTTGAATATGATTACCAGGCGGGCAGTTCGGAAAATGCCGATGATGTGGACATCAAGTTCGCGGTTGCCGAGAAGCAGACCGGCATGGCGTCAATGGGTGCCGGATACTCCGAGCGTGACCGGCTGGTCGGTACCCTCTCGTTCGCGAACCAAAACCTCTTCGGGAACGGGCAGTCAATTAATTTCAACTGGGAGATGGGTACCCGTCGCAAGTCCTTTCAGATAGGATTTGGCGAGCCCTGGCTCTTCGATACGCCCACAAGCTGTTCGTTTGACGTCTACAATCTCATCCGGAGTGACTATACGAGTGCTTTTGACGAGGAAAAACGCCGCGGCGCATCCCTCAGGCTCGGAAGAAGAACAGACAAGTGGATAGATTATTCACGGATGTATGTCACCTACCGTCTCGAAGATGTCGATTACTCGAATCCCTCGAGTTACTACCAATATTACCTCGTTACCGGGAAGACATCGTCGCTGAGTTTCATGTTCATCAGGGATTCGCGCGATATGCCCCAGTTTGCCTCGCAAGGCGCGAGAACGTCGGCAACAATGGAAATCGCCGGCGGTCCCCTTGGTGGCGATCTTTCGTATTATAAGTATTTGATCAATAACGAGTTATATGCGCCGGTATTCTGGCGTCTCTCCCTGATTCTCCGTACGAGGATCGGGTATCTCAAGGGCTACAAGGAAAATACATTCGTTCCCTACTCAGAGCGTTTCATGCCGGGGGGAACAAGTTTTGACGGGTTTGTGCGCGGGTATTCGAATCGCCAGGTGTGCCCGCGGCTCCAGGGTGAAGAGATCGGCGGCGAAACGATGATGGTCAACAACATTGAATTACAGGTGCCGATTGTCGCCCAGACGCTGTACGGCATCATGTTTTACGATTTCGGGAACGCCTGGCGGAACCTTTCGGAAACAAATCCGTTTGATGCCAAGCGGTCAGCGGGTGTTGGTGCCAGGGTATTTGTTCCCGGAATCGGTCTCATCGGGTTCGATTTTGGTTATGGTTTCGACAAACTCGAAGGTTCCACAAAAACCAGCGGCTGGCGGACTCATTTCCAGTTTGGGAATATGTGGTAACTGCAACGTATAATAGGTGAAGTGAAAGGAGTATTTTTTTATGCATCGTATCCCACGAAAAATTCTTGTACTTACGTTCCTTATGACAGCGTTTCTCATCGCATCGTCAGGTAGTGTCCAAGCCGAGTTGAAGATCGGCTACATCCGTCCGGACTATATTTTCCAGAACTACGAGCCGTACAAAGAGGCGCAGAATAAGATTCAGGCGTATGAAAAGACAGAGATGGATAAGCTCCAGAATGAAGGCGAGAACTTCAGGAAGAATCTTGAACAAGCGCAGAAACAGGCGGTTCTCATGAGTGAGGAAATTAAAAACCAGAAGCAAGAGGAACTGGCGAAACAGAAGGAAATGCTCGACAAATCCTACGATGAGCTCTATCGAGAGGGCGGACTCATGGATAAAAAAACCGAAGAGCACATCGGGCCGGTTATCGACAAGATCAACGAAGTTCTCATGCGTATCGGGAAGAATGAAGGGTACGACTACATTCTCGATGCGAAAGCCGGTGGTGTTTTGTTTGCCAACGAGGAATTTGAAATATCCGACCATGTTTTGGAAGAACTGAAGAAGGAAATACCAGCAACGCAATGACAGTGACGATTGCACAGATATGCGGAATCATCGGTGCGGATGTACCGCCGGATGCCGGTCATTATGAGATATCCGGGCTCGCCGCACTCGATACCGCCGGTTCGAGTGATCTTTCGTTTATTTCGAACCCCCGGTACAGAAAGTTCCTTGCTTCGACGAAAGCCCGGGCAGTGATTGTACCGCAGGGAATAGAGTCGCCCGAAACGCTCTTTGCCCTGATTGTTGATGATCCTTACTTTGCGTTTCTACAGGTTATTGAAGTATTCAACACCCGTACGCCCGCAGATATTGCATCGGGTGTGCACGAACGTGCGGTCATCGATCCCACGGCTGTTCTCGGTGAGAACGTGTCCATCGGTGCCGGTGCGGTTATCGGCCCGGGAGTCAGAATCGGTGATACAACGACGATCGGTCCCGGTTCCGTTATCATGAAGGATTCCACCATCGGAACAGCATGCGTATTTTATCCCAATGTGACTGTCATGGATGGCTGTGGTGTCGGGAACCGTGTCATACTCCATGCCGGCGTGGTGATCGGATCCGATGGCTTTGGATTTGCCCCTCATGAGGGCAGTCTTCACAAAATTCCCCAGATCGGCTCAGTTCAGATTGGTGACGATGTAGAGCTGGGAGCGTGCACCTGCATCGACCGGGCAGTATTCGGGGTAACCGTGGTCGAAAAGGGCACCAAGATCGACAACCTCGTCCAGGTAGCGCACAACGTTCGTGTCGGTTCGAGTACGGTCATCGCGTCCCAGACAGGTATCTCCGGTTCGACGACGATCGGCAGCGGTGTGAAAATCGGGGGACAGGCGGGCTTTGCCGGTCATATTACGGTGGGTGACGGTGCTTCTATTGGAGCTCAGGCCGGGGTAACCAAGGATGTCCCGCCGGGAGAAACAGTCTCAGGCTATCCAGCGAAAAAACATACGAAGGCGATGCGACTCGAAGCGTCGCTGCGGAACCTTCCCGATCTCATGAAGAAAGTGAAGATGCAGGAACAGAGGATTGTTGAACTTGAAAGGATACTAGAGGAGTTGAGGTAGGTTTATGTTTGAAAACCAGTGTACGGTGGCGAATGAAGTCACAGTGAAAGGGACCGGTCTCCATACCGGCACCCAAAGCGAGATCACTTTCAGACCTGCACCGATCAATACCGGAGTGATTTTTCGGCGGACGGATCTTGAAGATGTCCCGGAAATACCCGCTCATATCGACTATGTGGTTGATATAAGCCGGGGAACGACGCTCGGTGTGAACGATATCAAGGTATATACTGTCGAGCATGTTCTTGCGGCGCTTGCCGGTCTGAAGATCGACAACGTGTATGTCGATATTTTCGGAATAGAGCCTCCGGTATGTGATGGCTCGTCGATCGAGTTTGTGAGGGCAATCAAAAAGACGGGAATTCTGGAACAGGATTCTCCCCGCGATTACATCACCATCGAGGAGAACATCCTGTACGATGCGGTCAAGGGAGAGGGTGTCGAGTTGCTCGCGCTGCCTTCCGATGAGTTCCATATCACCCTGATGATCGATTATGGCAACCCCGCAATTGGTACCCAGTATACGTCCATGTACTCCATTGATGAATTTGAGTCGGAGTATGCCGAGGCCCGCACATTCTGTTTCCTGAGCGAGGTAGAGGCCCTCAAGGAAGCCGATCTTGCCAAGGGAGGAACGCCGGATAATTCTCTCGTGGTCATCGACAAGCCTTGGGATGATGAGGAAGTCAAGTATCTCAAGGGCCTGTTCGAGGAGACCAGAGACGTCTGGAAGGGTGACAACGGCATCCTGAACGGTACTCCCGTACGGTTCCCCAACGAGTTCGCCCGTCACAAAACCCTCGATCTCATCGGCGACCTTTACCTGCTCGGGCACCCAATCAAGGGTCATATCATGGCTGCCCGATCCGGACACAAGGCGAACATTGAACTTGTCAGGAAAATCGATGCGTACTGGGAGAAAAAACGCATCAAGATGAAATACCAGGACAAGAAAACCGAGGGTTACCTGCTCGATGTGAACGCGATCAAAAAGATCATGCCGCACCGTTATCCGTTTCTTTTGGTTGACCGCATCATCGACCTTATCCCCGGTAAAAAAGTTGTCGGTATAAAGAATGTGACGATTAACGAGCCATTCTTCCAGGGGCACTTTCCCGAACTGCCGGTTATGCCGGGAGTTCTCCTCATAGAGGCGATGGCACAGGTCGGCGGTATTCTCATGCTGGACGCTGAAACACGTACTGAAGACAAGTTGATATTTTTCATGGGGATTGACAAGGCAAAATTCCGAAAACCAGTCGAGCCTGGCGATACGATCAGGTTTGAACTCGAGATAATCAAGCGCCGTTCGAGCATGTGCAAGATGGCCGGCAAAGGTTATGTTAAGGGCGATCTTGTTGTCGAGGCCGAACTGACCGCGACAGTCGTAACGAAAGAAACGGAAAAAGAGTGAGTTCCCTGATACATCCGACCGCGGTTATCGATCCCGGTGCGGAGGTCGGCGACGATGTCCAGATAGGGCCCTACGCAGTCATCGAAGATAATGTTATCATCGGGCATGGTACCATCGTCCAGGCCGGTGCGCATGTCGGGTATGGCACCCGGCTTGGAGAAGCGGTCAGGGTATTTCCCAAGGCGGTCATTGGTATGGTTCCCCAGGACCTGAAATTCGGTGGGGAAGAAACCATTCTCGAAGTCGGCGACCGCACGGTGATCAGGGAATTTGCGACCCTGAACCGTGGAACCGCCAGCCGTGGTAAAACCGAGGTGGGATCGGATTGCCTGCTCATGGCATACTCCCATGTTGCCCACGACTGCGTCATAGGGAACAACTGTATTCTGGCCAACGCAGTCAATCTCGCCGGGCACGTGACCATCGAGGACTGGGTGATAATCGGCGGCATGGTGCCCATTCACCAGTTTGTGAAAATAGGATGCCATGCGATGGTCGGCGGGGGATGGCGTGTATCGAAGGATGTGCCGCCCTATACGATAGCAGTGGGAAGTCCTCTGAAACCGGTGGATGTTAATCGGATTGGTCTTAAGCGGCGCGGATTCGCGCAAGAGACAATATCACAGATCAGAAAAGCCTATAAACTCCTGTTTCGATCGAAACACGATATGAAAACCTCACTTGCCGAACTCGATTCCCTGGGGGTTCTCGGGCCGGAAGTCGAACATCTCAAGAATTTTATCAAGACAAGCGAGCGCGGTGTAATCGTATGATTCCCGGGAACGCCCGATGATTTTTTCAGGTGCCGAAGTTTTAGAGGTAACAGGTTCCTTCTGCATGCCGGCGTACGTTTAGCACTGGTGGTTCAATATGGGGAAAAAAAATAAGGCGCTTCGGATAGGAGTTATCGGTGTCGGGGTTCATGGTTTGCACCACGTACGGCTGCTCTCGGCCATGGATCACGTTACCCTGTCCGGCATATACGACACAGATAACGAGGTGTCACGACGCGTTGCCACCGAGTATTCGACCACCGATTTCGACTCGGTTGAACAGCTTCTCGATTGTGTCGACTGTGTGACCGTAGCCGTGCCGACGTCGGTTCACCACGAGGTTGTCATGCGGTGCCTTGCCGCGGGGGTGTCCGTGCTGGTTGAAAAGCCCATTTCCTCGACCGTCCAGGAGGCCGAGCAGATGATCGCGGAAGCGGAAAAGCGCGGCCTCGTGCTCTCGGTGGGCCACATCGAGCGGTTCAATCCCGCCTACCGCTCGCTCAGTTCAACTCCCCTGAAGCCGGTTTTCATCGAATCACACCGCCTGGCGGTATTCAATCCCCGCGGAACCGATGTCGCGGTCGTCCTCGATCTCATGATTCATGATATCGATATCGTCTTGAACATGGTGAAACGGCCGGTCATCTCGGTGCAGGCGGTCGGTGTCCCGGTTGTTTCTGACGAAGTCGATATCGCCAATGCCCGCATCGAGTTCGAGGGTGGATGTGTCGCCAACCTCACCGCGAGCAGGATATCCCAGCGTAAGATGCGCAAGATCAGGGTGTTCCAGAAAAACGCGTATGTCTCGATGGATTTTCTTGCCGGAGAGAGCGAGGTGTTCAGGCTTGATCCCGGAGGGCGGCCCGAGGCGGTCGCAGGTTTGCTGCCGCAGTTGATGGAGGGAATATCCTATGAGAAAGTTCCCCACGACGGTTCGAATGCGCTCGAGATAGAGATCACCGATTTCTGCCATGCTGTCGAGAACGCTACATGCCCGGTTGTGACTGCGGAGGATGGGAAAGATGCTCTTGCAGTGGCTTCGATGGTTATGAAGAGTATGGAGGTCACTGCCCGGAGAATCGAATGAAACGTGTCCTCATCATCGCGGGTGAAACATCGGGAGACCTGCATGGTTCACAGCTCATGAACCGCATGAAAATTCTCCTGCCCGATATAGAATTCAAGGGTATCGGCGGCTCGCTCATGAGTGAAGAAGGCCTTGATGCCATCCGTCACGTCCGCGACATGAATTTCATGGGTTTTGTCGAGGTGATTCGCCACCTGCCGTTCATTCGCCGCACCATGAAGGACCTCGAAGCCCTGCTCGATTCGTGGCACCCCGATCTCGCAATCCTCATCGACTACCCCGGATTCAATCTCCGGTTCGCCCCAGCCGTGAAACAAAGAAACATACCCCTGATGTATTACATCAGTCCCCAACTCTGGGCCTGGCATAAAAGCAGGGTGAAGATCGTCGAACGATATGTCGACCGTATGGTTGTCCTTTTCGACTTCGAGCGCGACTTTTACCGCCGGAACGGGATCACGGTCGATTTCGTGGGACACCCGCTGGTTGATATTGTCCAGCCGGTCCGGGATTATACATCGTTCAGGGCATCGCTCGGTGTAAACGATTCCCTGCCGGTTATCGGGCTGCTTCCCGGATCACGCATGCAGGAAATCGACCGTTTGCTGCCCGCCATGATCGGTGCTATAAATCTGCTTCGGCAGCGGCATGGTCCTGTCTGTGCGGTGCTCGGTTGCGCTTCCGAGATTGAGCAATCGTACTACGAAACGTTTATCGGCGGCACTGATATCATCCCGCTGCGGGAGAAAACGTACGATATCATGGCCCATGCCTATGCCTTGGTCGTTTCGTCGGGAACCGCGACGCTCGAATCGGGGATACTGGGAACGCCCATGGTTATTGTGTACCGAACCTCCCCGCTCACCTATTTCATCGGCAGGCGCCTGGTTAAAATTCCCGATATCGGACTGATCAACATTGTGGCAGGTACCCGTATCGTTCCTGAACTGCTCCAGAATGAGGTCACCCCGGAAAATATCGCCGGTCACCTCGGTGCCTTTCTTAAAGATGGTGTGCTCCGGGAGTCGACGAGGAAGGCACTCGCTTCGGCGGGGAGAAAGCTCGGAGAGAACGGCGCATCGGAACGTGCTGCCCGGATAGCCCACGACATGATGGGAGCCGAAAGTGGTAGATGGAGAGACGGCGAAATTCGGCGCTGAAAAAAAATCAATCCTTGAAATTAGGCGGCAGGGATATAATATTGTGCAAGAGTTCCGCCACCACACCCGGCAACTTCGGGTATGGCAATCACGGCGCAATTTGTACGGTAGATACAGCCTGGCAGTACCGAGAAATCAACAGGCAATAACATTTCAGAGGTGCGTTGATGGTTACGAGAAGAGAATTTATCAGGAAAAACGGAGCGTTTATCACTGCGCTCCCGGTTTTTTACGGGAATACGTTTGTCAGTTCGTACGCCGTGGCACAATCGAAGGAACGCTTGGACCCGGGGCAGAAGCTCGTGCAGGACGGCATCAGGTATGCACAAGAGCGGAAGAAAAACAATATCCCGCCCGTCCTGCGTGAAGAGATTCTCGATAATCCCGATGCGGTCTTTATCATCAGGACAACCGTACAGTCACGCAAGGATGAAGAGGGACGGTTTCCTCCCGACTATGAAAAATTCCGGCGTTCCGGCTACTCCACCGCACGCAAGATGTTCCAGAAGGGTGGGGAACGAGGGGGGACGACCTATATCAAGCCCAACTTCGTCGGGGGATTCAACGCCGACGAGCGGAGTGTGAATAACGGCGTTTCGACCCATCCCTCCTTTGTCGCGGGATTCTGTGATGCGCTCAAGGAACTGGGAAACACCTCTATCGTGGTGGGGGCGAACGGAGCCGCACTGCATGAGAATTTCGTTGAATCGGGCGTATGCGAGATACTGGATCATTCCGGGGTATGCTTCACCGAGGGAAAGTACAAGTCCTACAGCGATTATAAAAAGTCGGAACTCACCTGGGTGAAGTATCCCGAGGGTGTTGTCATGCGGAAAATTCCGTATTTCAAGTTGGTGCAGGAGCGGGATACGACCTTTATCAACATGGCGAAGGACCGTATCCACAACCTCGGTATCACCACGCTCACGATCAAGAACCTCCAGGGGATCATGCCGGTCGGCTACATGCACATCTGCGGCGGATGGCCTTCGAAACTGAACCGCGGCACGGAGAAAAGCGTCTTCAATCCCGGCTACCGGCACGAAGTCGAGCGGCTCTATCGGAAACACGCAGAGGAAGGCTACAAACACTGGGACATCTACGGTCTGGTGAAGGAATACGATCATGCAGGGGGGTGGGAAGCCTACCAACGCGGCGATTATGAACCGCAGTCCGCACTATTCTGGTTCGAGCAGTGGGCGCAGCGGATACTCGATATCGCTTCGAATGTCCACCCGCATGTTAATCTTGTTGAGGGAATCGTTGGTGTTGATGGTGCCGGCAACCTCCATCTCAACAACTTTATCACCGTATCGCGTTCGATGGTTGCGTGCGACTCGGTTGCCTCATGGCTGATGGGGCACGATCCCCGTGAGCTCTACTACGTACGGATTGCGAACGAGCGCGGTTTGGGGGAAAACGATATCGAAAAGATACCCCTGTACGAAATAACCAACCGGGAAATCGTACGGATCGGGGATTATCGGACGCTCCCGAGAGCACGCATGGGCTGCAATATCTGGAACAGGGACAAGGAGCTCAAGTTCTTTTAAAACATGCGCAAACGGCGATCTTACGAAGGATGTTTCTGTCCCGTGTCGTAGTGTAATGGCATAGTCACCGCTTGAGCGGTTTGTGCTGATATAGTTTGTTTTGCCATACTTTTTCATATTGTGTATATTAACGAACATCTTCGCAATGGAAAATCATACCCAGTCAAACCGAAATCGATGGTGCGGGGATACATCGGGAGAGACTATGGAAAGAACGCTGTTGATCATTAAACCTGAAGCGGTGAGAGAGCATCACCTTGGCGAGATCATTTCAATCATTGAGGACAGGGGATTAACGATAGTAAACATAAAGATGGAACTGTTCACCCGAAAGCGTGCGGAGGGATTTTACGAAGTACACCGGGGACAGACCTTTTTTGAACCGTTGATCGATTTCATGTTGACGGGGCCGGTGGTTCAGCTGATACTCGAGCACGAAAACTGTGTCCAGTATGTCCGCGATATTGTCGGTATAACCGATCCGGAAAAAGCCGCGGCGGGCACGATCAGGAAAAAGTTCGGAAAGACGGTTCGTATCAATGCGGTCCATGCGTCCGATTCGGTTGAAAATGCGGCATGGGAAATCGACTATATCTTCAATCAAACGTAGTGCAGCACAGGCAGGATACTAGGTTGTTTTGATGCGAGAATCGGACGTATTCCTTCCTCCGCAACGGCGTGAGAAACCGAATAAATTCTTGACTTTCATTAATCTATTCCATATTTTTAAAGAATATATATGAAAATTCAGGTTTTCGGAAAACATGACAGAGAGAGCACGATTGTGCTCGAAGAGAGCGTCGAGACGCTCGATATCAAACCCGGTGATTTTACCTTCGGAAATCGAGTTCATGTGGTCTGCAGGGTAAGGCAGGATGGTGATTTTGCCAGAGTTCAGGGTGAGGTAACGGCGCCGGCGTCTCTGGAGTGTGCACGGTGTCTTGAACAGTATAGTCAGGATATTATTGGGTCATTCTCACTTGTCGCGCGTCGGCTCAGAAAGGGGGAGAGTATACCCGTCGAGCCGGAAGATGAAGAGGTTGAGGACGATCTGATATTCGTAGAGTTCGATGAGGATTCGATCGATATCACCGATTTTATCCATGATGCGTTACTGCTCGCCGTTCCCCTGAAATCGATATGTCGGGAGAGCTGTCGCGGTTTGTGCCCGATATGCGGGAGCAACCTGAATAATGGAGACTGCGGGTGCAGTAAGAAGAACATGGATCCGCGCTGGCAGAGTTTGACAGCACTCAAGCCTGACAAATCACGATCGGGCACATAACTGGCCGATATCATTCTTCTTATTGGCCGAAGGCATTTTATTTCGCGGGAATCCCGGCAGACATCTCTCGTTTCACGCTGGTGAAATAAACAGTGCTGTCTGGTTGCCGGGAAATGTTCAATGTGGATTACGTAGTACGAGATGTGACATTTGAAAGGAGCTTTAATAGCATGGCGGTACCAAGGAGAAAAACCTCCAAGTCCAAAAAAGGACTACGCAGGGCTAATTGGAAGTTGAGTACGCCACCGATGGCAATATGCGGTCATTGCGGCCAGCTTATCATGCCGCATAGAGTGTGCCCTGGGTGTGGGTATTACAAGGGCAGGAAAGTAATCGAGCCGGTAGAGGCATAACAACTGCGCGATATGTCGAATAGAATAATTCGAATAGCTGTAGATGCAATGGGCGGTGATGATTACCCCGGTGTTCTCGTCGAGGGCAGTCTTACCGCTTTGCGTTTATTCCCCGATGTGGAAATAACACTTGTCGGGGATGAGAATAGTATCAGGACAAGCCTGGAACGTATCAGCGAAGATGAAGAATCTCGAAAATCAAAATCGTCGGAGATTTCATCGGTCATGTCCAGGCTACGGATCGTTCATGCCGATGAGGTGATAGAAATGGACGAATCACCGACGCGGTCGATCCGGAGCAAGAAGCGTTCATCGATTGTCATCGCGAACAGGCTCTGTCGCTCCAGAGAGGTTGATGCGGTAATCTCGGCCGGTAATACCGGTGCGGCAATGACTGCTTCCCTCTTGTATATGGGCCGGCTCGCGGGTGTTTCACGGCCGGCAATCATGGCACTCTTCCCTTCGCTGAAGAATATCGTAGCCATCCTTGATGTTGGCGCCAATGCCAACTGTAAGGCGGAGCATCTCTTCCAGTTCGGTGTCATGGCCTCCATATATATGACTCATGTCCTCGGGTATGCAAATCCCCGGATCGGTCTTTTGAGCATTGGTGAAGAGCGATCCAAGGGAAACGAACTGACCGAAGCCGCCTTTGGATTCTTCGAAAAATCTGATCTCAATTTCGTCGGCAATATCGAGGGACGCGACATTTTCTCTGGAGACATTGATGTTGTTGTCTGCGATGGTTTCGTGGGAAATATTCTTCTGAAGTTCAGTGAGAGCATTTTCGGCTTTTTTACCGCTACGCTGAAACGGCATATATCGAAGACTATCCGGCGCATGATCGGCGCATATCTTGTCAAGCCGGCCTTCAAGGATCTGAAAATTGAAATGAGCGCGGAAGAATACGGCGGTGCCCCGCTGCTCGGTGTCGATGGTATTTCGATTATCTGTCACGGCAATTCGTCTCCAGTGGCGATAAAGAATGCCATAAAGGTTGCACGCCAGCTCGTACTGGGAGAGGTGAATGACCAGATAAAACGTGAGTTGGCAAAAAAATACTCAAACGGGAATACTTAATGAATAATACATATCCAATCATATCAGGTCTCGGTTTCTATGTCCCTGAAGAGGTATGGGATAACCACCGCCTTGAAAAAATAGTCGATACATCCGATGAATGGATTCAGACACGTACGGGTATTGTAACCCGTCATATCGCGGGAAAGAAGGAGACAACGGCGACCCTTGGCGCAGAAGCTGCACGTCGGGCGCTTGCACACGCTGGTATAGATTCCCAAGATATCGATGTTATTATTGTCGCCACCATGTCCCCGGATATGCTGTTTCCCGCGACCGCCTGTTTAGTACAGGATATGATCGGGGCGAAGAATGCGGCCGGTTTTGATATTTCCGCTGCCTGCACCGGCTTTATCTATGGTGTGGCCGTCGCTTCTTCCATGGTTGTTTCCCGTATGGCGGAAAACGTTCTGGTGATCGGCGCCGAGACTCTTTCCCGGATCATCGACTGGACCGACCGAAACAGCTGCGTGCTCTTCGGTGACGGTGCTGGCGCCGCGGTTATTTCAAAGGATGGGGAAGGTGGCAGGATCGTCGATACCATCATTCATTCTGACGGTTCCAGGGCAAACCTCCTCTTCATGCCCGGCGGTGGCTCGAAACATCCCGCGTCAGAAAAAACGCTCCGTGAACGCATGCATTTTCTCAAGATGACCGGGAAGGGCCTGTACAAGGAGGCAACTTCTACCATGGCCAACGCGGTCAGGGAAGTTCTGGATAAAAACGACCTCACGATCGACGAGATGGATCTTCTGATTCCGCATCAGGCGAACAAGCGAATCATCGTGAGTACTGCAAAAAAACTTGAAATTTCTCCCGAAAAAGCTTACGTTAACATTGACAAGTACGGTAATACCTCTTCAGCCACGATTCCCATCGCCATGACCGAGGCTCTGGAGGAAGGCCGGATTGGTCCGAATACCAACATTGTTCTGACCGCATTCGGCAGTGGCATGACATGGGGTTCCGCCCTGTTGAGGTATTGATGGAAAAGGTTGCTTACATATATCCGGGGCAGGGATCTCAGGCGGTCGGCATGGGAATTTCTGCTGCGGAATCATACGATGAAGCCGGAGCGCTTTTTAACAAGGCCTCCGAGGTGTTGGGGTATGATGTACGAGCGCTGTGTGCGGAAGGTCCCCTGGAAAAACTCTCCCAAACACACTATACGCAGCCTGCGCTGTTTACGGTGGAGGCGGCTCTTACCGAAGTGCTGAAGGCGAACGGTTTTTCCCCGGCACTCGTGGCGGGACACAGCCTGGGGGAGTTCAGCGCGTGGTATGCTGCGGGCGTTTACCATTTCGAGGATGGCTTACGGCTCGTTGCGGAGCGCGGGCGTCTCATGGACGGTGCTGACCCGGAGGGAGCCGGTAGCATGACTGCTTTGATTGGTCTTGAATACGACACGGTTAAAGAGATTTGTGAATCGTTTGATGGCACCGTGGTCGTGGCGAATATCAATTCCCCGACGCAACTCGTGATCTCGGGTGAGAAGGATGCTGTCGGGAAAGCAGGCGCAATTGCTGATGAGAAAGGTGCACGCCGAGTTGTTCCGCTCAAGGTCAGCGGCGCGTTTCATTCTCCGCTTATGGACGGTGCCCGTGCTGAGTTTGCCGAGGTTGTTGCCTCGATCGAGTTTTTCGATGCCCGTATACCCGTGTATTCGAATGTCACCGCGCGTCCGGTTACCGATGCCGGCGAGATCAGGAAGGTTATTGTCGAGCAGGTGACTTCACCGGTCAGGTGGGCCGAAACGGTAATGAATATCATCGACGCGGGAGTCGGGCGTGCCTTTGAAGTGGGGCCGGGGAACGTACTTGGTGGTCTGGTAAAGAGGACGGATAAGCGGTTGAGCGTAACATCGATCTCCGATGCCAGTTCGAGCTGAGTGCTCTTTAATGAACAGACTTAAAGGAAAGGTCGCTCTCATCACGGGAGGGGCACACGGAATC
>CAYWBT010000021.1:11889-26307 GCA_964456585.1 uncultured bacterium | reverse complement strand
GGCCTGTCCCCACGAAGCGTTGCTGCCGGGAAACGACACCATCGAGATCGACTTGGAACGGTGTACCGATTGCGGAGACTGTGTTGCCGCCTGTCCGAGCGGTGCACTCGCCTTGAGAATCGCTGAGCGAAATCGGTTCGCCGAGCTCATCGAGGGGCATGACAGCGACGTTATCATTCTATGCGGTAATGCCACCCGGTACGAGTATATCGAATCCGAGCTTGCCGAAGAGACAGAATTGCCGCCTGGTGTTGTGGTGCTGAAGGTCGACCATATCGGTACCCTGTCAGAGGTTGATTTTGCCCGAGCGGTCATGACCACCCGGAAAGCGGTGGTTGTACCGGTGTTCGAACGAGGTGATAGAAATCGCCCATTCGTCCATGCAGCCGAACTTATGGGGCGTATAACCGAGCACCTGTTCGGTGCCCGGCTCGTGCATGTGTTATCCGATCCTGCGACTTTCCGTGCCCGGATTGGTGAGATTGCCGCATCGACCGAATGCAGCCGTCTCCCCGAGTCGGTGACAGAAACTCATGAGAACAGGCGGAGCGTATTGCAGGCAATTCTCGATGCCTGGCTGCGCAGCGCGAGTGGTGAAGAAACGGCTCCGCTGGTGATCCCGCATCCCTCTTTCGCTGCACTTACCTGTGAGAGCGAGCGGTGTATCGCATGCGGGGCGTGTGCAAACCAGTGCAAGGTACAAGCCCTCCGGTTCATACGGGATAAGAATCTCCTCGTGCATACGCCGGCGGCATGTCTCAACTGCGGAGTCTGCGAAGCGATCTGTCCGGAGCAGGCGCTTACCTTGGAAGAAGGCCTGCGGCTCGAACGCTCGTTTTTTACGGAGCGAAAACTCGCCCGGGTCGAGGCGCTCAGGTGCGCGGAATGCGGCCGGCCTTTCTCAACGGCTAAAAAGGTTCGTCTCGTATCGGAAAAGCTCAGGGTGGTGAAAGGCGATGATCCCGTTCTCCGGGATCTGCTCACCCTCTGTCCCGAGTGCCGGACGAAAAAGGCGGTTCTCACCATGATACATAAGAAGCCGGAGCGTCGTTAGCATGGATACGGGCATCAGATACTTTTTCTACGATCTCTTTTTTTCAATGTTTGTCAGGGAACCATCTGATGCGGTTATCGAAGCCTGGCGAACAGGCCTTGCAGGCGTTGTCGAGGTTCCCAACAGCACCGAGATCATGGGAATTAACCCAACGGAACTTCTGACTGTATTAAACGTGGAAAGAAAAAATGAAGCAGTACGGTCGGAATTCTTCCGGCTGTTCTGGTCACCGGATGGTCCCGGTATCCCCCTTTCGGGCTCGTATTATTCTGATGGGAAGGCATTCGGACCCTATTTGATAAGAATGCGTACCTTTCTGGAGAAGACGCCGTTTCGGAAAACGGAGAATTATCAGGAACCCGAGGACAGCTTGGCATTCCATCTCGACCTGATGCGCATGTTCATTGTTGAGGAAAACGATGCCGCATCACCGGATGAGCGGTGTCGGTGGCGTAAACTTCAGGGCGAACTGGTGAGTGACTTTCTGGGCGTCTGGATAGATAAGCTGCTTGAAAAGTTGATGAATCGTGATACCGAGCCTGTGTATCGCAGCATTGCCTCCCTGTTTCTCCGATTTTTCGATAGGGAGAACGAGATGTTTCTCACAGAGCGGTGAAGGAGTGTCTTGAAGTTGATAATCCCTTAACAGGAAAACGCGGTTTTATCACGGCATGAGGCGGATGTCGTCATGATGAAAGAGAGGGTACGGTGACAGAAAGAAAAGAAGTGGCCGCATCGATTGGAGAAAAAAAATTCGAGGAGGATGGCAGGATCAAGATAACCTGTGCCTCGGCTCTGTCGATAGCGCATGACCATGGTGTACGACCAGCGGAAGTTGGCACGATCTGCAACGAGGAGAATATCCGGATATGTTGCTGTCAGCTTGGCTGTTTCAGCTAGTAGACGCTCGAAGTCGGTCAATAATAATAAATACGTCGGTTAAAAAAGCTCTTAAAGCCGGCAGACGCTTATTTTTTTAAGTCGCGAGATATCGCTGATGAATGTCGGAGATCGCGTGTTATCCCGGCCTATGCCGACTTTCGTGTTTCATTGATCTGGGGACTGCCATGGTCGAACTTCCGCACATGCTCATGATTGGTTCTGCAGGCCGCAATGTCGGCAAAACAGAGCTGGCCTGCAACCTGATTCAAACATTCCGTCACCAGGCGGAGATTGTGGGTGTCAAGGTTACCACCATTCATGAACGGGGTGGGGAATGTCCGCGTGGTGGCGAGGGATGCGGTGTCTGTTCGACACTCGAGGAAAAATACTGCATCACCGAGGAACAGAACGCGCAGACCGACAAGGACACCTCTCGGCTTCTTGCGGCGGGTGCGCGGAAAGTATTCTGGCTCCGGGTGATACGTGAGCATCTCGAGGAGGGATTGGCAGCGCTCATGAAACGTATTCCCCCCGATATGGTCAGCATCTGCGAATCGAACAGCCTGAGACTTGTCGCTGAGCCGGGCGTATTCCTCGTGGTGAGAGATGAAACGTCTTCCGCGATTAAACCCTCGTGCGCGGAGGTAATCAGGCTCGCTGACAGGATCGTCCTATCCGGTGCAGACGGCTTCAGCTTTAATCTCGATGATATCAGCTTGAACCGGGGATACTGGCGAATCCGCTTCAATGCGACCGCGCTGATTATGGCGGGGGGGAAGAGCGCCCGTATGGGGCAAAACAAGAGCATGCTCCCGCTCGACGGCATACCCCTTATTGTCCACATTCTCGACCAACTCCGTTCCGGTTTCCAGGAGATATTCATTTCTGCAAACGATCCCGACACCTACGCACGTCTTGGAGTTGGTGTCATACCTGATGAGGTACCGGGTGAGGGACCGCTCATGGGCATTCTCTCGGGCTTGGAAGCCTCCTCGCACGACTGCAATTTCGTGATAGCCTGCGATGTTCCCGTGCTGCAATATGCCTTCATTCGAAAGATGATGCATGATGTGGAAGGATATGACGCGGTGATACCGATGACCGGGAAATCGCGGTATGAACCCCTGTTCGCTGTCTACCGGAAGAGTATGATCGCACCCATGCGCGACGTGTTTGAGGGTGGGGCGAGAAAAATCAGCAACGTGTTCGAGAAGTGCCGTATCAATTTCATCGATATGTCTGGCGAAACGTGGTACCGGAACCTGAACACAATCAAGGAGTATACTGCATTCCGGAATCGACGATAGTGACCATGTTTTTTTTCTTGCTTCCGGAAAACCGCGGAGAAACGGGGAAACGCCATGATGCTCTTTGAACAAGCCTGCACAGTAGTCATGGAAGCAGTCTGGGAGCTCGACGCCGAACGGGTGGATATCGGGAACGCACTTGGCAGGGTTCTCGCAGAGGAGGTGATGTCGGACATCGATATGCCTCCGTTCGACCAGTCCACAATGGATGGTTATGCATGCCGGCGGCATGATCTCTCGAACGAACTGTGCATCATCGAGACGATTCCCGCAGGGCAGGTGCCGGAGAAAAAACTAGGCAGAAACGAGTGTGCACGGATCATGACCGGTGCTGTCGTCCCGTCGGGCGCCGATGTGGTTGTCAAGTTCGAGGACACCACAGTCGTTTCGGAAAACACAGTCCGCTGCGTGAAACAACCGGGTAAAAGCAATATTCGCTGCCGGGCCACTGACAGCACCGCTGGAGATGTCGTGCTCTCCCGCGGAACGATCATCAGGCCCCGGCACATCGCAGTTCTTGCCACTGCCGGTTGTATAAATCCGCTGGTTGTCCGCCGCCCGAAAATCGGGGTGATTGCGACAGGAAGCGAACTGGTCGATCCGGGAAATAAACTTCCTCGTGCCAAAATACGCAACAGCAACAGCTTCCAGCTTTCTGCGCAGGCTGCCGCGGTGGGCGCTCTACCCCAAAATTATGGTATTGTCGCAGATACTGTTGAGCTGATCGACGCTGCAGTAAAGAAAGCGGCCGCAGAAAATGACGTGGTCCTGCTTTCCGGCGGGGTTTCAAAGGGTGATTATGACTTCGTGCCACATGTGCTTGAGAGGAACGGAGCCAGGCTCCTGTTTGAAAGAGTGGGCATTAACCCGGGAAGACCAGCGGTATTCGGTGTCTCCGACACAACTGCATTCTTCGGTCTGGCGGGTAATCCGGTGTCGAACTTCGTCCTGTTTGAAATCATGGTCAAACCATTTCTCTACCGGATGATGGGTCATGAGTTCTCTCCGCGGACGGTTCCACTGCCGATGGCCGAAACCATCACGAGAAAAAGCGTGAAACGTGAGTCGATCATTCCGGTCAGAATCACCACCGGCATGACGGTACTGCCGGTTGAATATCATGGTTCGGCCCACCTGCATTCCCTCTCCAGCGCCGACGGATTGATTTCCCTGCCGCCTGATGTGGGCGATATCAAACAGGGAACGGTCGTTTCCGTGCGCCTGCTTACACCCTGACAAGATGATCGCGCTGTCATTTGGAAGGAGGGTACATCGATGAGAACCTGATTATACCCGTTATAATTCGGAAGCATCCCAACGTTGTATAACTGCCAGCGGAAAGATCCTATTCACCGTCATAGTACCTTTCTTACACGGACCTTACCGGTTCCAAATTGATTCCAACTCATATATTTCCATCCTTTTTAGCAGAGTTTCGTCCCGCGAAAATACTTTCAAATGTTTCACTTTATCGACCGAATTATATGTGTCTGCCAGGTAGAGTCTGCCGTGATTTGCGTAAATCTCGATGGAATTGCGGTCGACCAGTATATCTAAATAAATGGCGGTATCATCCGGGCTTAAGAACACATCGTTGAGGAGGTTATGGTTCATATCATACTGTATTCGATACCCGTTGACTTCCAAACCGAAATTCGTACCGGTCATAATTTCAAAATGAGCTTTTATATGCAGCAAATCAGCATTTACGTCTGCAAGCAATTCATCGTTTTCCCCGCTAATCACCACATTATCCCAGTAATATGTCGATTGATGGAGTTTCTGTATCTCATCGATGGGTTCAATGAATAAACGAATTCCTTCGTTCGTCGTCCTGAGGGTGAGTTCCGAGGGGAACGTCATCATTTGATTGAAACGCATTCCCGGCGATGAAACCCTGCCCCAACCGATTTGAATGCGCCGTTTGTCCGGAACGTCGTTGTAGGTCTGGGCTGCATACAGAAAGCTCTTATGGTAATAATGTTTGCCCGATTCCATGGTAAATTTCTTCCCATCGAAATCTCCGATCATGTACGTTCCCGATGCGCCATACATGACCCATTTTTGGTTGCCGTGATCACCATCCACCGGTAAGGAAAACAACTCCGGGCACTCCCAAAATCCGCTAATATGACTTTCGAACTTCCATTTTTTCAGATTGTCGGAGGTAAATATCGAATTTCCCGTGCCTTCGAATAGAACCATCACCCATTTGTTCGTCGGTTTATGCCAGAATACTTTCGGGTCACGTATGTGTCTGCTGCCAACAATTTCCCGACGGTCGCCGATAATGGGATTACCCTCATATTTTGTCCATGTTCGACCCCGGTCATTGCTGTAGGCAATACATTGCACCTGCATTTCCTCGCTGTTCGCCGTGTAGGCCGCGACCATGACCTTTTCTGCCCCGGTTTGAAAACCGCTTGTGTTGGAGTAGTCTACCACTGCCGATCCGGAGAACATAGTTCCAAATTCATCGGGATAGAGGGCGTCAGGAAGTTCTTTCCAATGAATAAGGTCTTCGCTCACGGCGTGTCCCCAGTGCATATTGCCCCAATTCCAGCCGTATGGATTATGCTGATAGAACAGATGATACTCCCCGTCGTAATAAACCAGTCCGTTGGGATCGTTGTTCCAGCCGCATCGCGATGAGAAATGGAGCTGCTGTCGAAGTTTTTCTTGATAGAAGGTGCTTTCATCCTTGATGTTGTCATCATGATAGATCATGTCGAAACCTGCTGAGCCGACCGGTACCTGTTCCGCCCGTAATACCGCTTCTTTTCCCTGAAAGCGATTAACATCAATAAAGACCCATATATCGGGTTTACCTACTGCAAGCTCGATTTCAAACATTCGCACCAACTCGCCTCTAACGGTGAGTGACATCTTTTGCCGGGGCGCACCATTTTGCACCGGCAGGTTCAGGTAGCGTTTTGTGAGTACCAGCTTCTGTGTCCTTGTTTCAGTCGCCACATCGGTGTTCTGTGCTTCCAGACTCGGCAGACTACCTGACACCAAGAGAATGACCATGAAAAGCGTTCTCCACCTCATCATAGCACGTTCCTTCCATTTCAAGGTCTGCAGAACCAAACGTCTCGCTGTTTTCTGGTATATGATGAAAGAAATAGTACATTCTTATTCTTATATAACCATTTCCACTATCCCAAACAAATGTATTCTCAGGCGGAATATTTTTCACATACAAGCAGTCGTTATGTGGAGATTATGAATATATGCCCATGGTAAAATTTCAGTTGAGTTTATAATGGTTTAGCCTTAATATAGTATGGAAGTACCGGGAATGGGGACGAACTTACCGGTTGGAGTTAGCTTCAAATATAACCGTGAATACCGGATACTGATTTACCTTTTCCGGTAAAGCGATGCACCGGAACCTCTACGATAACGTGTCCGTTCATGGATGAAATACAAGCCGGTACATGGAGGACTGCATGAGAACGCATTCAACCGTACTGATCAGTATAACATTTTTTATCACATTGTTATTCAGTATGAGCGGTTCACTAGAGGCGCGTGAACCCTTCGTACGGCAGATCGACCTGTTTGTAAGCGGAACCGGGGGATACGATAACTTCCGCATTCCCGCAATCGTCTGCAACTGGTACGGTATGGTGTTCGCCTTTTGTGAGGGGAGGGCGAAGGAGGCCGATAACGGTGATATCGATCTTATCATGCGGAGAAGCATGGACAACGGTGCAACCTGGGGGCCGATCGAGGTGATCTGGGATGACGGTTCGAATACCTGCGGTAATCCCTGTCCCGTCTACGACCGTGACACGAACACGATCCTGCTTCTCATGACCCACAATCCGGGCGGCGACCACGAGTCGGAAATCATTTCGGGTACGAGCGAGGGAACGAGGACGGTCTGGGTAACCCGTCTGCACCTGGCAGGCGATCATCCCGAAGAGGCAACGTGGTCGAAACCGGTCGACATCACCGACCGGGTCAAATCGCCAAACTGGACCTGGTACGCGACCGGACCCGGCATCGGTATCCAGCTCAAGAGCGGTCGCCTAGTCATACCCTGCGGTCATACGGTCGAAGGTACCCTGGACAACCAGGCGAATATATTTTACAGCGACGACCACGGCGAAACGTGGGAACTTGGCGGCACGGTCAGGAACAGCAGGTTTATCACCGAACCCCAGGCTGTCGAGTTGGCTGACGGTTCCCTCATGCTCAATAACCGGAACTGGAATCCCCGGATATTTTTTGAGAAGAATATTCCACCACTCGAAGGATACCGTCACATTTCGATCAGCCGTGACGGCGGTCTTACCTGGTCGGCTAGTATGGTCGATTCCACGCTCATCGAGCCGGGATGTCAGGCAAGCATCATCCGCCATTCCACCGAGGAATACCACGACCGGAACCGCATTCTGTTTTCAAACCCGGCAAGTACTGTCCGGCGTGAGAACATGACAGTGCGCATGAGCTACGACGAAGGCAGAACCTGGCAGGTTTCGAAACGACTTTCTTCCGCCCAAGCAGGCTATTCCTGCCTGACTGTTTTGAGGGAAGGTACCGTCGGGTGCCTCTACGAAAACGGCGAGAAGAGATACAACGAGAAGATTACCCTGGCACTCTTCAACCTCGAATGGCTGACCAATGGCGCGGATGGATTCCCCGAGTGGGACGATCTCCTGAAATGTGAGAAATCTTCGGCAGGACTTCCCGAGTGAGATCAGATAAGGTTGAAAGAACATTCGAATGGTTGAGTATCCCCAAAGAGGCAGAGAATTCCGGCGCAGTGGTTTGAACTGAAATTCCTGTTATACTAAACATACTCTTCCTCACTTTTCAGAGGTGTGAGCCATGAGATTCACTTTACCACGAAATATCAACCGGTGCATGATCATCATCACCTTTTGCCTTTTAATGAGTGCTACGGTTGGAGCAGGTGAACCTTTTTTCCGGCAGATGTTTCTCTTCGGTGAAAACGAGCAGGGGTATGATAATTTCCGGATTCCCGCTATCGTGGTGACGCCGAAGGGTACCATTCTCGCATTCTGCGAGGGGAGGTCGCTCGATTCCGATACCGGGGATATCGACCTGATTATGACCCGGAGTTTCGACAATGGTACGACGTGGGAACCGATCCGGGTGGTGAGAAATGACGGCCTCAACGCCTGCGGTAATCCCTGTCCCGTCGTCGACCGTGAAACGGGGACAGTGTTCCTCGTCCACACACACAACTATGGCTTCGAGCACGAATCGGAAATCATCAAGGGTACTTCACAGGGCACCCGCAGAGTTTGGGTGACGGGGAGCTCTGACGAGGGCGAAACTTGGACTGAACCGGTTGAAATTACCGCCTCGACCAAGGCGCCGAACTGGACCTGGTATGCCACCGGCCCCGGTGTGGGGATTCAGCTCGCGAGTGGGCGACTCATTGTCCCCTGTGACCATACCGAGGCGAAAACGTACTTTTCCAAGGCACATGTAATCTATAGCGACGATCACGGCGATACCTGGAGGCTCGGCGGTACGGTGGATGCAAATTTCCTCGCTGAACCACAGGTTGTCGAACTGGCCGACGGTACGTTGATGCTCAACTGTCGTAACTGCGATTCACGGCTGTTCTTTGTGATGCCGTTTCCGACCATCGACCACGTTACCCATTTCCGGACGGTTGTGACCAGCGCGAACGGTGGATTGAGTTGGGGAGAAGCCTACCAGGATCCGGTGTTGACCGAGCCGGGATTTCATGGATGCCAAGAGAGTATTCTAAGGTATACTACAATGAAGTCTCATGGCCGGAATCGTCTCCTCTTTTCCTATCCAGCAGGCAGGGAGCGCCGTGAAAAAATGACCGTGCGTCTCAGCTATGACGAGGGTATAACCTGGCCGATTGCCAGGATGATCGATCCCGGGCCTTCCGGTTATTCGTGTCTCGCGATTCTCAGCGATGGCACCATCGCCTGTCTTCACGAGCGGTTCACCGGTTCCCCGAACGACCAGATGGCACTTTCGCTGTTCAACCTGGAATGGCTATCCGGAGGTGCGGATAGTCTTCCAGGCACCCGATAATCCGAAACATTTCCTCTCGTTTCATGTAAGAGTGAGAGAACATGGGAAAACTATTTGGAAGAATCGCTGTATTGTCGGATCGAGAGATAGAGATGATTCACCATGCCTCGCTCGAGATCCTCGATACCGTGGGGATGAAAATTTACCATGACGAAGCACGCACGATTCTTCGGGATTTTGGCTGCCGTGTTGATGAAAACGAACGCCGTGTCACCTTTCCGCCGGAGCTGGTCGATAATTCTGTGCATAAGCTTCGTGACGATTACCTGCGACCTGAGCGGGTGGGATTGAAGCAGGCGGTGCGGTATGCCGAGGTAAGCTACTACCGTCGCGATGACGATCTCTTTCATGATTTCACCTGCAATTCCGGCGGATTCGTGACCATGGTATACGACCTTGAGGGAAAGAGGCGTCCTGCGACAATGGACGATTTTTACCGTGCGATGAAACTGGTGAACGCACTCGATGATATTACGTACTCTGGTGTACCCTGCTCGGACCAGAAGACACCCCATTACCTGCGACCGATTAAAATGACCGCCGAACTGGTAAAGTATACGAAGAAGCTCGGTGGTATCGAATCGTGGACCAAAGACGATGTCCGCTATTGTGAAGAGATTGCCATCGTCGTACGCGGGAGCCGTGAGCGGCTCCTGAGAGAACCTTGTCTGGTCGGTTACGGCGAAGTTCGCAGTCCGCTCGCTCTCGATGAAAACATGGCCGATATATTTATCGAATATGTGAGGCGTGGATTTCCACAATCCCTCGACACCATGCCGGCCGCTGGTACGACAGCTCCAGCAGCATCAGCGGGTACACTTGCCCTCGGTCTTGCGGAGACACTCGCCGGGCTGGTCCTCGGGTATGCGATCGATGAGAATGCCGTACTCAGCCTTGATTTTACCGGAAGTTACTCCGACATGAAGAGCCTCCTGTTTTCCAGTGCGAGCCCGGACAGGATGCCCCTCTTGTGTGGCAGAATCCAGATGCTCAGGGACTACTATGGCATATCGAGCGGAGTGCATGGCGGTAAGACAAACGCTTGCGAACCGGGCTTTCAGGCGGGTATGGAGAAACTGCAAAGTACCCTGTTCCCGCTGCTCTGCGGCGCAACAGGCATCGGGACAATCGGGCAGTTGGAGAACCTGATGACCTTCAGTCCGGTGCAGCTTGTTCTCGATGCGGAACTGGTGCGCGGGGTACGCCGAATGATGGCGGGTTTCGTCGTGTCACCCGAAACGCTCTCGCTGGATGCTATCCGGCGGATCGGTCCGGAGGGAAATTTCATCGCGGATCCGGGCACCACCGAGCATTTTCGCCGCGAGTTCTGGCTCAGTGATCTGACCGAATGTTGCGGTTGGGAGACCTATTCCGGTAAACGCATCAAGGGCATGGAGAACCTGGCAGCCGAAAAAGCGCGCGAGATCATGGCCAGGCCTCTGGAACCGGTGCTCGATGATGACCAGATCGCCGAGATCGACCGAATTGTCGCCCATGCGAAGAAGCACCTTGAACGGCAGTAAGATACTCGGCAAAGTTACACAAGTATGCGGGTACTGCATAGTGTTTGTCGGCTTTTATAGTTACTTTTTAACAAGAGACATCATACACTGACCTGCGTGTCTTTATGCAGGGAAATTCAACATAGGAAGCTGTCCCGTGATCGCATTTTTCACGGCTTTTCAGCGCTTTCGTCGTATTTCCCCGTCTTTGATTCATGTCTCGTTATTCAGATACTAGTTCAATTCTTTTTACATTCTGTTTATACGGGGCATATGGTACATCATACGGGTATAAATGTGGAGGTGAAACATGGTGTCGAAGTACATGATTCGCTGTGATATGGAAGGTGTCACCGGTGTGGTGAGTTATGAACAGGCGGAACCGGGAAAGCCTGAATATGCCGCTGCTCGGAATATGTTCATGGCTGAACTCGCCAGCTTGGTGGAAGGACTTCACGAGGGTGGAGCGGATGGAATTGTCATCTACGACGAACACTACTACGGAAGGAACATCGATCTGGCGGTCTTGCCTGCCTATGCGAAAGCAATCTGCGGGAAACCGCCGTTTCGGCCGGATTGGGCCGGTGGCCTGGATGAAACCTACACGGCGCTTATTCTGCATGGCCTGCACGCCAAGGCGGGAACATCCGGCGCCCTGCTTCCCCATTCCTACGAGCACGACATCAGGGATATCAGGCTGAACGGTATGTCCGTCGGAGAAATCGGCATGGAGGCAGCCATTGCCGGGGATTTTGGTGTCCCCGTCCACCTGGTCACCGGTGATGCTCATGGTATTGCCGAAGCACGGGAACTCCTCGCCGGGATCGAGTGTGTTGTCGTGAAGGAAGGTGTTGGCGAAACCGGCGCAGTGTGCGCCCCACTCGACGCAACCACCCGTGAGATTCGTGACGCCGCGAAACGTATCGTTGTAAATCCTCCACCGGTTAAGCCCTACTCCTGCGGGAAAAAGGTAAAGCTCGAAGTCAAGTTAAACGATACTCCCTTCCGGGCTGCGATGAAGAAACTTTATGCAAAAACAATCAAGAAAAATACCGTCATCATCACCGGAAAGTCGGTCACGGAAGTCTGGTCGGATTACTGGATGAAGAAGCTTGTCTGCCTGTCCGGCAGGGGAGGTGAAGGTAAATGACCGGGGATATACGCACCTATGCACGACTGGGGTACGTGCACCACATGCTTTACCCGGACAGCATCGAGGATCCCGGCTATCACGAGGAATCGTTGCTGAGATTAATCGAGCGAAAAGACATGGAAACGTTCGATTGCTGCCTTCCGTTCGAAGCGGAAAGGCGACAGCGGCTGGTCCCGGCAATACAACAGTGCGGCAAGGAAGTGGTCGCCTGCGCACACCTCTCGTTCATGCAAAAAATCTCTCCCTCGTCGACTGTTCCGTCCGATCGTGCAATCACTCGTATTCTGTACGCCGACCAGATTGATGTGGCGGGAGCCATGGGAGCGACCGGTTTCGTTTTTGTTTCCGGACGAGTTTTTCCGGAGGGGCGGGTCAACGAAGCCAGAGCTGTGTTTGCCGATTTCTGCCGGTGGTTCTGCACTCGGTTGAAATTCCATGGCATCACTGCGCTCTTGGAGCCGTTCGACACAACCATAGACAAGAAGTTTCTCTACGGGTCCACCGAGGACTGTATCGATCTCATCCGCTCGCTCGAACCGGACATCGACAACCTCGGAATCAACCTCGATTTCGCTCACATTCCCCTGATGTTCGAGAATGCCGCGCACGCGGTGAGCGTAACGGCACCCTACATACGGAGAGTCCACCTCGGAAACTGCGTTTTACAAGATCGTGACCATCCCTGGTACGGCGACAAACATCCCCCGATTGGATTTCCGGGCGGAGAAACCGATGTTCCCGAACTTGCCGAACACCTCCGCCTTCTGCTCGAATACGGTTACCTCGACCGGGAGAAACGCGGCGCGCTCATTATTGAGATGCGGCCGTTTCCGAACATGACAGTCGATGAGACTATTGAAGACGCGCTTGAGAGGTTGGAAAAAGCCTGGAATTCGGTGTAGTAACCGAGTAAATAACGTTGTGGCCTCTTACCCGGTTATATCGTCGGGTGGACGCATTCGCATGGCGGCGGTTTCATGCTTTCAGGAAAAGTTTCTTTCGGTAGAGGAAATATAGAAACAGGAGCTGAACAATAATCCCCGCTGCGGCAACGATCACCGGCTGAAAATCACCGGAATACCGAGCAAAGCCGTGCACAAAAATATCTCCGATTTCAGTGAAATTGATAAAACGGCTCGCCACATATATGGTGATGGGATTGAGTCCAATAATGACGAAGGGGAATGCCCATCTCTGGTATCCTTTCACATCAACGATCCAATAGAACAGAGCCAAAAGCAGCATGCTCCAACCCCCGGCAAAGAGTACGAACGAGCTCGTCCAGAGATACTTGTTGATGGGAAAGACCATTCCCCACACAAGGCCGAGAACGAGGCTGGCTATCCCTGCAAAGGAGAGAACAGCGACTTTTCTTGTTTCGGTCATGCTCGCGCTGAGCAGCCGTGCGCTGAGAACGCCGAGCAATGTAGTGGAAACCGCGGGAATTGTGCTCAGGAGACCTTCGGGATCGAACACCTTCATGTAGAGACTCCCGGGGAGCACCATACGATCAAAGAATCCGACCAGGTTTCCTTCAAGCGGCTCACGTGCTATGAAACCGGCCCCATAGCCGGGTACGGGAATAAAGGTAATGGCAAGCCAGTAGAAGACCAGCAGACTAACCGTCCAGATCGCCTGTCCCCTCATGCCGGAATGTAAAACGATGAGAGACGCGAAGAAATAACACAGTGCAATCCGCTGTAAAACACCCACATACCGCAGTTCACCGAAATTCAGGTCGAAAAATCCATAGTACACGAGCCCGAGGAAATACAGGATGGCCGTTCGTTTTAGGACGTGGCAGAGAATGTCCCCGCGCGAGTCGCCCCGATCGATCCTTTTCTTTAGCGCAAACGGTAAACTGAGGCCAACGATAAACAGGAAAAGGGGAAATATCAGGTCTTCAAAGTGAAATCCGTGCCACGCGGCATGATGAAGCTGACGTTCGAGCGTCCGAGCAATCGGTGAATCGATCAGTTTGAACACGCTTCCGAAGAACGTACCGCCGCCGATGATCCAGAACATGTCGAATCCCCGGAGTACATCGATCGATACGACACGTCCACGGGGGAGTTCGTTGGCTTGAGTTGTTGTATTCATTCGAAAATTCTCTCAGTTGGATGTTAGAGTGCCAACAACAGTGCGGTCAGGAACGGTCAGGATTCGTTTCCCTGCTCCCATGTTCTGACACCGTACCGGCTAATATACACAGGAATATTCATAAAGAGACTATTTTCCTTCTCTATCAAGCTTATCATCGCACGCTTCGCGGAGGAACGCGAATCACAGAGGATCGTAACCGAACCTCCCTCGCCCCCAGCGCCGTTTACCTTCCAGCCGACCGCGCCATGCTCACGTGCAATCTGAATGATACGGTGCGCATTAGCGCTCACGAGAGTCTGGTGAGCGCTAATGCGCACCGTATCATTCAGATTGCACGCGAGCATGGCGCGGTCGGCTGGAATG
>CAYWBT010000021.1:0-11879 GCA_964456585.1 uncultured bacterium | reverse complement strand
CGGATTTGTGCCTCGGTATTGTCTATCATCGCCCGACCGAGACCTTCGATGTCGTTGGCAAAGAGGGCGTCGCGCGACATGTCCGCCGTTGTGCGGAGATCGTTCAACTGCCGGCAGTCCGGCCCGCTGTTCTCGAGTTCCCTAATGACCTTTTCGTGCACCTTTGAAGAATCGTGAGATTTCCCGAGGTAAATGAGTACCAGGCGACGCTCCAGTTCCCACCAGGTTGCGTTTGGAATAGTGAGCTGCGATACTGTCGCGTACGGGTATTTAAACATCTCGATATAGTTGATACCGCCGTAAGCCGAACACAGTTGGTCCTGTATGCCGCACTGGAGTTTCAGATCCTCCACCTCGACCGCGTGCGCCGTATTGGCAATCTCATGCGACGTCATTCTACCGGGAGAGAGCCGGTCGAGGGCGGCAATAAGCGCCACGGTCACTGCTGCTGATGTTCCGGTTGAACCGCCACCCGGCGCTTCGGAAAATATGGTCACCTCGAAGGCGAGGTCGTTGGGAACGTGCATACGCCTGATCGCCGCTTCAAGGAGTGGGTGACGGTCCCAGTCGGGACGATCGTTGTTCAGCGCGTATCGTTCGCCAAAGTTTTCGGCATGAATGATGATGCGTTCCTGCCGGCTTTCAGCGGGAAAAACCTCGATTTGAACCTCGGCGTATGGATAGACTCCGATGTTGAATATTTTTCCATGCCCGGCGAACCAGGTATCGGTCCAGCCGCCGTTATCGCAAATACGTATCGGTGCAACACTGTTGACAATACGGGAGGATTTTCGATGAATCTTCCTATTCTTCATGCCTTGGCTCCGGGTATGCGGGATGAATTCCATTATGGGTGGTATACACGCCGGTGGAGATGTTCACCATGTCTTTTGTAACCGCGCACGGTGTGATCGGCGAACCAGATACAGAAAATGTGATGATGACACATCTATGACTAATCTAAAAAGAGCATACACCGGGAGTCAAGGCACATTTTTTTCGCGGCGTCTGTTTCGTGCTTATCTTCGAACAGGTGCGGGAGCGACAGAGGTGTCAATTGTTTCGGGAAATTCCCGGGTGAAGTGAAAATGGCTTAACGGTTGTCTTGCCCGGTCGATATATCACAAATAACGTAATGAATCAAGAAAAACAGGTGACTAATCCTAGTAAAAACCTTGTTTCAATTGAACAAATACTATAATTTGAACTTGTTGAATGAATAATGTGAAGTTATTAGCTCTCATGGTATTGATATGGGGAATATCGGTAAAAATCTCGGAGGATGTACTATGCATAAAAAACTTTTTAGAACTGCAGTCATTACTGTTGTCATGATCACAGTAGTTTGCATGAATGTGCTTGCACAGGATCAATTACCTGTCCGTATCGTTTTCGATCAGAATTCTGAAAGAATAGATATTGCGACGGGTAACAAAATGCCCAATTACACTCAGGCACAAAGGGGCAGTTTTATATTTTATGAGGGGAAATTCGATTCACCCACTGATCATCTTAATTTTATGTTCTCCACCATGGTCAGCACGAACATTAAAGATATAGTACTAATTCGTAAAATACATGCGCAGAATGTATGGGCACTTTCCGGGACTAGGTATAAAGATGTGGTTATAGCGGATATAGTGAAAGAATATATGGTTTCATTCATTCCGATAAATCCGGACACCAGAAAACCGGACCGTCGTGTGTACATTTTGCTCGATGATATGAATATTATTCAATGGGCTGATGTTAATCACTGGGCAGCAACTAAAAGTCAGGCAGAATATGAATCCGAAGAGGGAGCTGTTTACTGATTTTGATACGTTACGCTGCCAATAAAACATTACTTGATATGCAAAAAAATTCGTTCAGGAGGTTATAAATGGATTTGACACAGAAACACTCAAGAAGGACAGCGCTTAAAACAGGTCTTGCTGCAGCGGCGGCTGCAACATTAGTCGTTCCCGGAGCAGAAGCTCAGCAATCACGACAAGGAAACATTATAACGGAATGGGTACCAAAGAAGCCCGGCGAACTCAGAATTTCGGCAATATGCGGCGATGATAATGTAATAAGAAGCGGTGTAATAGGAGTAACTCGAAATTTACCGAATTCAACCTTATGGTGGGCTGCTGATACCAGACCGGTTACACCTGAAATGCTAAACAGCACTGATTTGCTCATTACATATTATTCAAGTTATATATATGATGAAGAAAATACAAAGGTAATAATTGATAATATAACAAACGGACGCATGGGCTGGATTGCCCTGCACAATACACCATGGTTTACGAGAGGCAGTTTGAGCGATTTGCTCGGTGTAGATTGCGCACTGCACCGAGAAATCCAGCCGGTTATTGTCTCTAACTTAAATCAAAATCATCCGATTACAAAAGGTATTGAGCCAACTGTCATAAACCTCGACGAACAGTTCGGTTTGTTTTTAAGAAAACCTGACGATCCTGGTTTAACTATACTGTTCAAGAGTCAGGGAGTTCATGATAAACAATGGACAATACAAGGTGTTGCTACACAAAGAGGTAAAGGCAGGACTGTCACATTTACACCGGGTCATTACAACTGGACTTATGTTAATGAAGCGTGCCTGGAAATACTCAGTCGTTCAGCCAACTGGGTGTTAAACATGCCTATAACAACGTCACAAGTGAATTATGAAAATTATATCTGGTAAACAAGGATAATCCAACATGTTTGATAATTTTGAAATATTAATACCTATAAGGAGGATGCAATGGGTTTATTTAATAAAGTGAGAAGACGGGGTATTATCAGAGCCGGACTTCCTTCATTAGTTGCTGCCACTGCTGTTGTGCCGGATGTAAAAGCTGCGATAAGGCCCAAAGCCCCGGGTGAAACCAAAGTAGTCGCAATTTTCGGGACGAATAATTCGCATAACGGAGTAGGGCAAGAAATTTCTGTTCGAAAGTTGTTTGAACCGAAAAGAGACTGGCGTTTTATTTTTGTGCGGGCTAATAAATTATTTACTCCCGAACTCATCAGCGATGCCGACCTTCTCATTGTCAGCCAGATGTGGGGTAACGACCCGATTGATTACTTCGCTGAAGGCAGTGGTGTGGCAGATTCTGTTGTTGAAGGGGCTTCTTTATATACTGACGGGAATGTGAATGCCATTATTGACAATGTCAGAAACCGCGGAATGGGACTTATCGCACTGCACAATACTATAATGGCACATAACAGGCAGTTTGTTGATTTCCTCGATGTCAAAGAGATAATGCACAACGAGATTGAGCCGTTATGGATAACAAGAATAAACAAAACCCACCCGATTATGCAGGGAGTCGGAAAGTTCATGATTGCAAACGATGAGCAGTTTGCGGTTATTATCAAATCGAAAACCACAGTGACGCTGTTTGAGACAACTGCGATTCATGAAAAGCGGCAGGCAATAGGCGGATGGGCTCTCGATACCGGTAAAGGCAGAATTGTAGGCCTTCTGCCCGGACACACTATGGATGCATACAAGGCTCCGGAATACATGAATATTCTATGGCGTTCAGTACACTGGGCGATGAAGCGTGACATTCAAAAATACCCTGATGAAAAAAACAGATACTATAATTAAATTAAAGTTTTATCCGTTTATCCTTTTCCTTGAGGAAGTCACGGAGGTCGTTGAAGACGGGATACACTGTCTGCGCGAGGTCGCGGGCAGTCTCGTGTTTCCATATCTTCTTGAGCCGTTGTGTGGCAAGTTCGACTAATTTTGGATAGTCAAGGTCTTCTACGAATATGATGCCCTTGGTAATTCTCTCAAGGCTCGATGCCAGGTTCAAATAGTTGTAGTAGTACGTCGGCTCTTTGAGGTCTTCCCCATATCCTAAACTGGTCAGCTTAGTGATTTTGTGCTCTGTTACATTCAGGATTTCATAAAGTCGGCTTCTCAGGCTAATGAGTTTCTGGTATGATGGTTCGTATTTCATGAATTTCGGATTAAATGCAATATTATGAAATTTATAGCATAATTATTCGAAATTGATAGCCCTCATGATTTTACTATGGCTAATATACGATCAAGGTACCTGTAATGAATATTTTTCAAATTACTTATGATGGCTCCGAGGATGTACAAAAAGGTAACATAAAAATATTCATAGTCTTATACTTTGTGCAAGTTTTTTTGTTTTGTGCGATTGCCCCCTGGATATTTTCCCCAAGCTGGGTGAGGTCAAGCGATTTTCATTCGTGTAGTGAGATTATTGGATCTTTTGTGGCGCTTATCGGGGGCGTTTCCTGTTTAATGTATTTTTGGGGGGTGAAAAATAGATTTTATTTGATAGGAGGACTGGATTTTTTCATTGCCGGCAGTGAAGATCTTATTCACGGTATAGTATCGTTTCAAAGACTTTTTGCAGGATCGGGGGTAAAATTTTCACGGTTTATTACCGCCACATATTTTGTAGGAAGAAATATTCTTGCGATTTCGTTTATTGTAGCTGCAACTCTCGAAACTGTAATGGGTAAGATAAGAAATGCAAGACGTGAGACATTACTATATTCTTTGTCAATGATTGTATTCAGTATGGCCGCAACAGCTCTGGCATTCATTACACCGCTGCCGAAAATGATTTATCCATCACAACTTATCTCAAGACCGGTTGATTTCATTCCTGCGATATTGTTTCTCATAACATTTGTTTTTGTAAGCAAACGATTATGGCATACCAGAGGAATATTTTCCGGTCTTCTTCTTGCTGGTATAGTATTTAATCTGAGCGGACAGGTATATATGTCATTTTAAAAGAGATGTATGATGCCTTTTTGATGTGGCGCACTATGTAAAAGTTTTCGGTTATTTAATGCCGATATTGGGCATAGAAATACAGGAATTAGAAGAGATGAAAAAGTCAAATCAGGAAATCAGTAATCGCAAGCGGATAGAGAAAGCACTGCGTGAAAGCGAAGAAAAGTATAGGGAACTGACAAATCTATTACCACAAACTGTTTTTGAACTTGATATGGAAGGGAATTTAATTTTAACAAATCGCTTTGGATTTAAATCTACCGGTTATACTCAGGAGGATATGGAAAAGGGTGTGAATGTCCTTCAAATGTTTATTCCGGAAGAAAGAGAAAGAATTAAACAAAATATTGGAAAAGTATTGAGCGGAGAAGAATTTGACAATCATGAATACACAATAATGAGGAAAGATGGCAGCACTTTTCCCGCGCTCATATACTCTAATGCTATTATCCATGATGGTAAACCTGTCGGGGTAAGAGGAATTGTTCTGGACATCACTGAGCGCAAACAGGCTGAGGAAAAGAGAGAAAAGCTTTTACAAGATTCAGGTGAACGTGTAAAGAAACTTAACTGCCTATACGGTCTTTCTAAAATTGTCGAACAGCCCGGTATTTCTCTTGAAGAAATATTTGAAAATACGATATATTTGATACCACCGGGCTGGCAATATCCGGCTAGTACATGCGCACGACTAATTTTGGGAAACAACGAGTATAAAACAGATGCCTTTAAAATAACAAAATGGAAACAATCGACCGATATTAAAGTATATGGGAAGAAAGCCGGTGTCATCGAAGTATACTATCTTGAGGAACGGCCAAAATTTGATGAAGGCCCATTCCTGAAAGAAGAGAGAATAGTACTTAATGCTCTTGCGGAAAGATTAGGCAGGATTATCGAGCGAATAAAAGCTGAAAGAGAAAGAAACGACCTTACATCCAGATTACAGGAAACAACTAACGAGCTTAATACCATTATAGAAAGTGTCGGGGATGCGATCCTGACAACAGACGATAATTATACCATTATGATGGTAAATAGAGCATTAAGCGAAATGCTCGCTTTACCCGAAGATGAGATAGCAGGGAGGCCGTGCAGAGAGGTACTCACATGCATCGATGAAAAAGGAAACATTAGCTGTGAGAAGGAATGCGGCCTTAAGCAGACAATAGAAAAGGGTACCACCTCCGTAGGCCGAAGTATCATCCAAAACACCGAAGGTAAAGCGATAACCATAGAATCTATCAATTCTCCGCTCAAGAGCGCAGATGGCAGCATTATTGGAGCTGTGAAAGCAATACGCGATGTAACGAAGGAAGTAGAAGTCGAGCGTATGAAGAATGAATTTATTTCAACGGTGTCCCATGAACTTCGAACTCCCCTTACCCCAATACTGGGGTATATAGATCTCATTCTCAAAGGTGATGCCGGTGAGATAAATGAGATCCAGGAAGAGTTTCTGGAACTGGTATCTCAGAATACAGAACGTCTTTCCCTGCTGATAAATGATCTTCTGAATATCGAAAAGATCGAATCCGGGAAAATTTTAATGAATTTGAAAAAAGTCTCTTTCAGCGGTCTGGTTCTCAATGCGGTTAAAACAATGGAACCTCAAGCAAAACAGAAAGGACTGGAGTTTGTCACTGATATCCAGGATGATGTCGAAGGATATGCCGATCCGGACAAAATTACGCAGATTCTATCAAATCTCGTTTCCAACGCTATTAAATTCACACCTGAAGGATCGATTACTATAAAATTACATAAGAACTTAGGGAAAGTAGAAATCAGTGTCATCGACACCGGGATAGGAATTAGCGCTTCAGACAAAAAAAAGCTCTTTACAAAATTTTTCCGGGCGGAAGATGCCTATACGCAAAATGCCGGGGGAACAGGACTTGGCCTTTCGATAGTAAAAAGCCTCGCAGAGATGCATCACGGGGAAATTATCGTGAAAAGCTCGCTTAACAAAGGCTCTGAATTCACCGTCATCCTTCCCCTGAAGAAAGGGACTAGGTGACAAAACACAACGTCTTCATGAGGCTAGTTGCTTAAAAGAAAAATTCTGGATGCTCACCGCAAAGGGGAAGATAAAAGATATCGACCTCGCGTTCGACCTTGGCGCAGAGATTATATTGTGAAACCGTTTCGCCACGATGAACTGGTTGAAAAGGTGCAGGCTCTCCTAATTGAGTAGGTGATGATATTCATGCGTTGCACCGTGACCATGCTCGCTCTGTGTCAAGGACAGGCACCATTCTGCCACCAAGCATATTAAATCCTCCGATGATAATATCCAATTTACCATGCAGCCTCTCCACCAGCCAGAACTCGTTGGAAAAAAACGATGATCAGGATTCCCGCAATTTCCCGACAACGTTCCAGTGGTGCTTCGGATCGTACGGGAATCGTTTGTCGGCATCATCGATGATTTCCATGCCATAACCGGGCCTGTCAGGTAGATCGAGATAACCATTTTTAACCACCATCGGTTCCGTGAAGAGTTCCGTATGGAACGGATTATTGTGCCGGTTCTCCTCAAGCATGAGATGATTCGGAATTCCCGCAACGAGGTGAGCATTCGCCATTTTTGTCAAACCGCCATGCCAGTTGTGCGGACAGCAGAGTTTCCCCTTCAGATGGGCCATGCGGGCGATGTGCCAGGCCTCGGTTATACCGGTTGTATTACAGTCCGGCTGGACGATATCGTAAGCATCGCGGTCGATCCACTCCTTGAATGAGAACCTGTTTTGACGGGTTTCTCCGCCGGATACCAGTACGTTCGGGAGTGCCTTGTTGATGGTTATATACCCCTCTATGGTTCCTCTCTCATAAATAGTAATGGGTTCTTCCAACCAGAGGAATTTTAATTCTTCGAGTACCGGAGCAAGTTCGAGGCACTGATCCAGTGACAGCCGCATGTTGTTTTCATGAAGAAGATCGAAATCATACCCAACCGCGTTTCGAAGTTTCTCCAGCCAGGGAATGTACGTTTTGATTGTCATGACTTCTTCGAACTTTTCCCCGAGCCGAAACTTGTAGGCACTGAAGCCTTCATCGCGGAATCTGAGGGCTTCGTCGATGAGGTCGTCGGGACGTTTCTTCCAGTTGTGAAGGGTGCCACAGCTGGCGTAACATTTGATGTGTGGATTCGGCTCGTTGTCCGTTGCCAGCAACCGATAGACAGGCAGATTCTTCGCCTTGCCGATGATGTCCCAGAGAGCGTTGTCGGCACCGGCCCATGACCCGCCGCTCACCCAGTTCGATCCACCGCAGGTCAACAGTTCGACATCGAAGGGATTTTCTCCCATGAGAGCCGGCTTGATAATCTCATCGGTATAGGTCTTTACCTGCTCCGGATTGGCATAGGGAGTCGGCCCACCGATGCCGACGATACCCTGATCGGTGAATATTTCGGTGAGGGTGGTGACACCGGCGCCGTACCACCATTTTTCGGGCGGACAAACGTAACTGAACAACCGCACCCTGACATCGGTAATGGTGATCTTTTCCCGCTCGATTCCATCAAGCGGACGTGTCCTGGATGGTTTCGTAATCGGTATTTCCGGTCTCTGCTTACCACATCCGGCAGATGTGCCAAGTACTGAAGCGCTGGCGGCTATCGATGCCGAGCCGAGAAAAGTGCGGCGTGTTGTCTGTGACATGATCTCAAATCCTCCCGGGGTGGTAGGTGTGGGGATCTCGGGGAATACGTGTCGGACTGCCCGAAGAATATCCTGAATAAGTGAATGTTACTATGGAAGAAATGACAACAATATTTTCATAAATATGTCCCTCTTCTGATCGCTGTAGTGTCGTATCATGAGGAATGCATTTCAATAATGTGTTGAATAAAATAATTAAAGTCAAGAATATCGCCTGTCGTCACTGGTGGGGAGTATCAGAGATTTCTTTGGAACGTTGAATCTGATGGTCTTCCCCGTCGGAGATTTTTCGAAAGCAATACCACATTCCTTCTCTATGAAGAGGGTTTTTTTACACGCGTGCGTTTTTTATTTTTATTATGATCCATTTTGGTATATGTTTCTAAAAGCTATCAGTTACTTTGCACTCACCACAGGTAGTGAGACAATCCGGTGCATTGGCGCCCGTATTTTCATGAAGTACCAGAGTGCCGTGTCTTTCGCCGTGGGACCGAATCAGGCGTCATGCTATTCCGGCTACGTATCGTCTGTCCTTTTTTAGGGGGGATGGGGATGATGAAAAGAAATTTCTTATGCTGTTTACAGGTGATTTTTTTGCTCTCAGTGATCTTCTTTTTTCATGCCCACTCTATAGAGGCGCAATTCACTGTATTAGGGTATGTTTATAACAATATGAGCGAGCCTGTTTCCGGGGCACGACTGAGTTTTGTTGATGAGAGTGCCCCGGAAATATCCTATGAAAGTCGTACCGATACAAACGGGCGGTATGAACTTTTCCTGCCTGCCGCGGTAGAAGATGATGTTTCGACAAGAATCGGAATCTTTGATGTCTCTCAAAATTACCCGAATCCGTTCAATCCTTCGACGACAATACCGTTTCACCTCTTCAGGGCGGGCGATGTCAAGCTTACCATATTCAACATTTTAGGGCAGCGCATTACAACGCTCGTCGATGAAACCCTTCCCCCGGGAAACTATGCAGTCAGATGGGATGCCACCGATGAGAGGAGCAACAGGGTGAGTGCCGGCGTGTATTTTTATCATATTCAATTCGGCAGGTACCGCGAAGTCAAGAAAATGCTTCTCCTTGACGGTGGTGGGGGGAAGGCCGGGAGCGCCTCATCTCATCCCATCACCAACCGGCGGCAGGCAGCGGAAAGAATAACGAGTACCACGTTTCGGGTTACCATCGTTGGGGATGGTATCGATATCTATGATCAGTCGGGGATTCATCTCGATCACGATCAGCAACTGGATTTCAGTGTGAACAAATCATATCCGGTTCCTTTTTCAACAGTGGGGGATTATCTCGCCATCTGGAATGGAACCAGGTACAATCGATTATTCATCATTGGAATGAATTTAGGTGTTGCTACTCCGGGGACACAGCCGGGCGAGCTTGCCGCGACACGAGAGCAGTATCAACGCTGGTTCAACCAAATGGGAGAACTGGGGATAAACGCGATCAGAGTCTATACCCTCCACTACCCGAGATTTTACGAGGAACTCGCCGCGTATAACCTGCAGCATCGAACGTCACCGCTCTATCTTTTCCAGGGAGTCTGGCTCGATGAAGAGATTGTCTCTTACGATCTCTTCGATGCGTCAGAGAAATTCGATGCGGACATTGAAGAGGTCATCGACTGTGTCCACGGGAACCGGACGATCGAGCATCGATTTGGCCGGGCGTATGGTGAGTATACCGAAAGTATCGCGCGCTGGACAATCGGCTACATCATCGGGCGGGAAATATATCCTGATGAAGTGCTCGTAACGAACGAGAAACATCCCGAAGAAATATCTTACGCCGGCTCCGCGGTACATATAGATATGGTGACACCGGTGGATGCCTGGGCAACGGCACGGATTGATCACATGATAACCTATGAACGTACTGTCTATGGAGTTGAGCGTCCGCTCAGCGTGTCGAGTTGGCCGACTCTCGATCCCTTGATTCATCCGACGGAACGGCTTGAAAGCAGGGAGGATATCGTTTACCTCGATCTTGCTGATATTGATACTTATGAAGCACCTGCAGGTTATTTCGTGAGCTATCATGCCTACCCGTATTTCCCCGATTTTATAAACCAAGATCCCGGTTACCAGCAGTTCTCCGATGAGTACGGAGTGAATAATTACCTCGGCTATCTTCATGATTTAAAAGAACATTACCACAATTTCCCCCTGATAATCGCCGAGTTCGGCGTACCTTCGAGCTGGGGAAATGCTCATTCATCATTGAGCGGGATGCATCATGGCGGGCTTGATGAATCCCAGCAGGGAAACTACAACGTCAGAATGCTCAATAATATATTTGATAGCCAATGCGGTGGGGGTATGGCGTTCGCATGGATCGATGAATGGTTTAAAAACTCGTGGATAACGGAACCGATAGGGTCAGGGGCATCGAGGAGACATTTTTGGCATAATGTAACCAGTCCCGAGCAGAATTATGGCTTTTTTGCGTTCGACAGTGGAGATCCCGATTTTTCGTACTGGGAGCCGCAGGAGCAGGAGGGATTTGTTGCCAGGATTCAGGCCGCCTATGATAACGAATTCTTTTACTGCAACTTTACGTTTGACGATGATTTACAAGAACATGAGTCCATGACCGTAGGTTTTGATACCTATCGGAGCGATCTGGGAGAAGTACTGCTCCCCAATGGATTAACCGCGGCGAACCGGGTAGAATTCTCACTCTATATAGCACTTCCCGATACCGCTCAGTTGTATGTGACAGAAGCGTATGATACCTTCGGCATCTGGCATGGCATCTCAGGCGAAAAGCAGCTCTATCACTCCATAGCGACCGATGGCGCTCCCTGGATTCCGGTTCGCTGGAAAAATAACTATCGTGATGAAGATGTACAAGATATCGGCAGGTTGAGGTTACGAGCCGGCTATGAACAGTCGACATGCCTCGATGCGGTCACCTATGGGGATCGATCGATCGAAATTCGCATACCCTGGACACTCCTGCAATTCACCGATCCGAGTACCCTTGAGGTGTTGCATGACGATCGTTCGACACCGGAACGAGAGACCGCGATAACCGACGGCGTTGCTCTGGTAATTTCCGCACGAGAGGAGCTTGTTGAAACAGGCCGCTATGTGTGGACTGGCTGGAACATGCTCTCAAATCTACAGGAAAGGAAGAAAGCGTGCTACGATATTTTTAAGGATGGAATAACGGAAATCCCGACGATCATCGATCAGATCGCGCGTTACTAGTGATGCCCTCGCATTTTTTCATCGCATGCATGATAAGGGAGGCGACCGTCTCCTCGCCGTTACTCACCCGGTGCCTGCCTCGTCTTCCAACAAGACCGCTTCATAGGTAAATACAGCTTTTTTAATCAAAAGAATTCCACGGAGTTCTACTCCGGGGTTTCCGTATTGTCTTTTTTTGTTAGAAATTCAGGTGG
>CAYWBT010000020.1:25200-26641 GCA_964456585.1 uncultured bacterium | reverse complement strand
CCCGTAACGCCTCACAATCAACAATCGCCTCACGAGAAGATATATCCCCTGCTGATTACCAAAGTTCCATATAATTGACGAATACACACTGCATAAAGGTAGCAATATGGTAGCAACGGCAAATATTACAAACAAAAAACCACTCACACAATCTCTGCAAGTGGCTGTAAATATTAGGTTATTTCTGGCTGCCCCGCATGGATTCGAACCACGATAAACTGATCCAGAGTCAGCCGTCTTGCCATTAGACCACGGGGCAGTGTTTCCAAAGATAATAAAAATACTTTTTTTTCACGTTTAAGTCAAGGTTTTGTTTGATATCGACACGGTCTGATCAGTGTTTTTTCAGCTGTCATTCCGTCACGATGATTTTCCGGGGCACGGCGGCAGGGTAGACTCAATAGCCGGCATCAACACACCGGTCGGGTACGTGCTCCCACCGCTCGAAACCGCGCTCCAGCCGATTGCGGAAGGTTATCATGATCTGGCGTGTTTCGACCTCGTTCCCGGTAAAGAGATCGTCGACAACGGCTCGTAAAACCCGCTCAAAATTGCCGTCCAGTTCTTCGACAATTTCCTCCATGTTGATTCGTGCCATACTGACCTCCTATTCGTTCATACCGAAAGAAAACCGATAGATCGGGACGCTGTCGCCATCAATTTCCTCGTACGTATAACCGACCTTCAGGAAGAGCTCCCAGAGGAGTTCATACGACAGGTCGAGGGACAACAGGTTCGTCGTTTCCCTGATTCCCGCGAGAAACTTCGCTGATTTCGAGTTACCGTCGCTGAATCCCGCACGTGAATCGCCACCGATGTTTTCTCCGGGCGGATTGACACCGTGACGGCGCCGGGCAAACGCGAGGGACGAGTGAAACCGTCGTGAAAAACGCTTCCGCAGTTCCACAAAAACCTCGTCGGAATTCGGGCCGGCGGGATATCCGAGGACGTCGCCGTAATGATCGTACCGGTTGATGGGAGTACGATGCGTGTAGACCCAGGGATTGACCCGTGTGTACTCAATCCTGCAGTCCAGATCATCGAAGCCGAACGGCGTGATGATAAACGTACCGATCTGGTAGGCGAGCTTGTTCCCGTACCAGTCGGTTCCGAGCTTGGTCGTGGTGATGTCGTCGATAAAGAACTCGCCGTAGATTGAATGGGTTCGATGGACGAAAACACGGAAGTCCATGCCCATAACCGCGTTGTCGTGGTCGCCGTTGAAATGCTCGGCACCCTTGAGAAACATGACCGGGTTGAGGTAAGACATATCCCACCGGCCGCCGAATACGACCGCCTCGTAGAGCCCGATATTAACACGGTCGGTGAGATCGACTTCCAACCGGTGGCCGCTCATATACTTCTGCACCGCAACAGAGTCGGATTCAATCCCGGGCGGATTGTTGTAGTACAGTTTCGCGATCGGGGGATACTGTTCGAT
>CAYWBT010000020.1:0-25190 GCA_964456585.1 uncultured bacterium | reverse complement strand
AAATGTCATTTTCAGCTTCCAGAAGGCGGTCTCAAGGCGAACCATGTCATATGGTGACCCGTACCCCGAGAGTGCGAGCGTGCCCCGCTTTCCCCGTCCCCACACGTTTTCCCCGCTGCCGAAAGAAAGTACCAACGGGCCGTTGGTATAGGCGATATGTGCCCTCGTTTCGTCAAACTCCGCACGGTCGCCCTTGAATGAGGCGAATCCGCGTCCCTGCATGGTTGCGGCCGTATCCTCCGGGTAGGTGCGGCTTCCCCACTCCCGAGAATCACGGACATCGAGATGAAATCCCAGGTGGTCGCCAACCGTGCCGCGTACCCTGAAGCCGTTTCCGGCGGTGTAGACATGGTCGTCGCCTCCAGAGTTATGCAATTTTCCCAGCGAGGCGCGGCGGATGAAAACCGGATCGACGAATAGGGTGTAGTTGTCTCCCTGCGTGGAATATAAATTCCGGCGGTTACGGTAGATGAGTGTCTTGAGAAATCCGGGGAGATAGTTGATCGGCCCGTCATCTTCCCAGACCAACCGGTTATTGCCGTAAAAATCGGACTTGAATTCGGCCCGGAGACAATCGAGCTCTTCACGGTCGGTGATGGACAGAGCATCCCTGATCGTTACCGAATAGAGAAGCTCCGCTGCCCTGGAACGAGTGAGGGGCTTTGTCCCGAGCTGCGCCCCCGATACCAGGTAGAGATGCTCCATTCGTTCAAGAAAATCGTATATCCGGTGAGACTCCGGAAGATACGTTGTCGGCATGGTCGGCTCCCCGCGTGACAGTGAAGCAGTCAGCAAAAGACCGGCAGCGGATACAAGCAAAATCAGGGCTCGTTTCATCGAGCATACTCCATTCTCAGGTCAAACCACCTCCCCGGAGCAGGAAGACCGGGCAGTTCTTCATAAGGTTCGTTAAAAAGGTTACGAATAGAAAGAATATTTCGAATCCGGCCAAAATCCCGTGTAATTCGAAGGGTGACCGGTATCCTGCTTCCTCTCCCCTTTTCATCCTCGTAACGCGTAATCAGCGAGCAGGTGCTCTGATTAATAAACGATCCGGAAATCGTGGCGGTCAAGGTTTTTTCTAAGGGATGGAGCACATATTTCGATTTTATACCCTCACGGCGACTGACCGACTGGTCGAGTATGACCGCTTCGAATCCCCCGTGCCAGTCAGGCAAAAAGAGCGGCAGCGAACAGTTTATCCCGACACCGTTAGTGTTGAGACAACCGTGATTCGCCGCCTGCCATGCCTCTTCCTGCCCACCACGCACCCAATCAATTACATCGGTCGTTTCACGGCTGAAAAGCGTGAATCCCAGATCAAACCGTTTAACCGAAGTGTCAAAACCAGCGGTGTATGACACAGTGTGTTCCGAATTAAGCGATGGATTTCCCCGGTTCGCCGGGCTGTCATAATAAAGTTCGGTATAGGTGGGCGACCGGAACGATCGTTCCGCGCGAAACCGTAACCGGCTCTCTTCACCGACCGGAAATAGTAGCCCAAAACCAGGCGAAAGGATAGTCTCGTCTCGAAATCCGCTGTCGAGGCGGAGTGAAGTCGAAAAATACGCTCCATACTTCCGCGCAGTCACCTCACCATAGAGCGCGATGTTGCGATTTGAGTGCGATCCCAGTGAACCGCCCGTAATTCCGATCCTTTCAGCCTCGGTACCAAGAAGCAAGGACATTGAACGATGCGGTTTGGTGAGGTATTCAGCCGCAAAACTGTAACTGCGGTTGTAATGGGTATTCCGGTAGAGTTCAGGTTTGTCCCGCACCAGGGTGAAATCGTTGCCGTTTCCCCTGCCGCCGATTCTGAGGCGAAAGAGACTCTCTTCCCCGAGGAACCTGGTAACGTGGATGCCCCCCAATACGATGAAATTCCTCTCAAATGAAGGGTAAGGTGCATAGAAATCCGCGGCACCGAATTCTTTCCGCTGGAGACCTGCATTCCACTTTATCGCCCAGTCTCCGGTTGATAACGCTCCGAGAGCATCAGCTGCGGCATAGGTAAGGTCCGAATTCTTTCGGTAGCCGTCGGATTTTCCCCCACCGACACTGCACTGCATATGCGAGCGCTCACTGGATCGTGCAAGCATGAACGAGAGATCGCCGGTTCTGTGTGAACCGAGGGAAATGCCGTTTTGCACCTCGGTCTCTTCCCGAGCGTCCGCCTGTCCGGGCCCTTTCGTCACGATGTTGATGGCACCGCCTGAAGCAGAGGATCCATACGCGGAAGAACCACCTCCACGAAGCACTTCTATCCGGTCAACCGAGGAAAGATCGATGGGCAGATGCATGGTAAAGTGCCCTGTCTGCGGATCGTGCACCCTGATACCGTTGATGAGAATCAGAACGCTCTCGATCGAAGATCCCCTGATCGTTATGTCGGACTGACTCGCCGGTGTTCCGCGGGCTATAAGATCGACTGAGGCGATCGTGTCAAGCACCTCGGAGATGGTATGCGCATTCAGACGGTCAATATCCTCGCGAGAGAGAATCCTGACATCAGCGGCTACCATGTATAACGAGCGTTCGGCGTGCCGCGAGGTCACCAGTATTTCTTCCAGTTCGGGTATATTCCCGGCAACGACGCTGTCCACGACTAGAATAAACAGGAGCATGAAGACTGCTGCTGCACAGATTCTCCCCGTACGGTATCCCGGCGTCTCGTAGAGCGATTGTGTGCGGAATGTTGTGAACATCATGGCATAATATACGGATAATTTATAGTTTTCAATCACTTTTTACCAAAATGAGATGATCAGAAATTATGAAACCGGCATTAATCTTTCCCGGCGGTTTTCCGATAATATTATATAGATAGAGGTCTGTGCGGAAAAGGTCTTTTTGTGTAACAACAAGTGGAATACCATACTGTTCAACTTTCACACTTTTATGATTCGATGAAGAAATATCTCTCTTAGGTGAATTTCAGCGCCATGACTTGTCTCCATGCACTCTTATATGATAAAACATCAAAATATACTTGCATTAACAAGGTAAAACGTTTAAAATAGTATAGATAAACAAGATTTTTAATACTGTAACATTACACAATTTTACGATGGAGAATTTCTGATACAGTGTCTCATCTGGGAATAAAAGTTCCTTACATATCACTCCATTATTCACGGTAATTATGAGGAGTAGGTCATGCCGCGGTTTCTGTGTTATATCTGTATCATACTTATCGGGGTACTATTGGTTGGATGCGGGACTGCATCGGATGGCACGGTATTCTATGTTTCACCGTCGGGTAATGACAACAATCCCGGGACAAAAACAAAACCTTTCGCATCAGTCACCAAGGCACAGGATACGGTACGAAAACTAAAAAGTACACACGCTTTCTCCGACCCGGTTACCGTTTATCTCCGGGGGGGCAGATACGAACTATCTGAACCGATCGTTTTCGGCCCTGAAGATTCCGGCACGAAAACCGCCCCGATCTCCTTTCTCGCGTATCCCGGAGAGATACCCATTGTATCAGGCGGCCGGGCAGTAACCGGATGGAAACCGGCGGATAATGGACGCTGGGTGACCCACCTGCCCAGGATCGAATCCGGAGCGTGGTACTTCAAGCAGCTCTATGTCAACGGTGAAATCCGGCCGCGAACCCGACTGCCGAAAGAGGGTTATTACCGGATCGTGGATTTCCCCAACAAGGACAGTGATCCCTGGGCTGCACCCTCGGATCATTTCACCTTCACACCGGGCGACATTCACAAAGACTGGCGAAATATATCCGACATCGAGGTGGCCGTACTCCGGTTCTGGGTAAGTTCACGACAGCATATTGCCGAAGTCAACGAGACGACGAACACGGTCAGATTTGCGGAGACGAGCCGCTACCGGTACTCGGACGACTTTACGGCCGCGGGCGCCAGGTACTACATTGAGAACGTATACGAGGCGCTTGACCAGCCGGGAGAATGGTATCTGGACCGATCCACTGGTACACTTACCTATTATCCAAAGTCGGGTGAGGATATGAACACGGTCGAGATCATTGCACCGATATCGGCTTATCTCATACGATTCGAGGGCGATCCGGGTAAACAGATGTGGGTGTCGAATATGACTTTCAGCGGCATCACGTTCACCCGAAACAACTGGATGCTCCCTGCGGGTAATGCCGGTGACGGCCAGTCCGCACCGTCCGTCGAGGGCGCGGTATACCTCAAAGGCACTATTGACTGTGCATTCACCGACTGCCGGTTTGTCCAGCTCTCATCGTATGCAGTGCAGATCGATGCAGGATGCCGCAACAACAGGTTCGCCGGAAATGAACTGGGACACCTGGGCGGCGGCGGCTTCCGCATTGGTGGCGGCCATGCAAAATCACATCCCGATCTCCGCACGGAAAAGAATATCATTTCAGACAATCATATTCACCATATCGGTGAAATCCACCATGCCGCGACCGGCGTTTGGATTCAGCACAGCGGCGGTAACACCATCACCCATAACGAGATCGACCATACCTATTACTCGAGCATTGCCATCGGGTGGGTCTGGGGTTACCGTCCGAGTGTGAGCAGTCACAACGAAGTGTCCTTTAACCATATTCATCATGTGGGACAGGGTGTACTGTCCGACATGGGCGCTATCTATCTGCTGGGTGTTGCGCCGGGAACAATCGTTCGAAACAATTTGATTCATGACATCCAATCCCACGGTTATGGCGGGTGGGGAATATACACCGACGAGGGTTCGACACATGTGCTCGTCGAGAACAACATCGTCTATAATACCAAGTGCGCGGGATTCGATCAGCATTACGGCCGTGAGAATTTTATACGGAACAACATATTCGCCCTCGGCCATGAGGAACAGATCAACCGCAGCAGGATTGAAGAACACATCAGCTTCTTCATGGAGCGGAACATCGTGTACTGGAAAGAAGATATACCGGTGCTTTCCGGGAGGTGGCATGATGTCGCCTACATGCACCGTCCCGGAAAACCATGGTTCGACGCAGAACCTGACTCACTGACCGAAGTCTTCGATTATAATCTGTATTTCAATCCGAACAAAGCGCGTGACGAAATTACGTTTGGCGATTGGACGTTTGGCCAGTGGTTGGCTCGGGGGCAGGATGCTCACTCCCTCTACGCCGATCCGGGTTTTGCCGATCCTGAGAAAGGAGATTTCACACTGTCTGACAATTCTCCTGCATTTACGCTGGGCTTCCGGCCCATTGATATGAGCACCGTCGGACCAAGGAGATGACAGTAATATACGGTAATTCCGGCACGCAAATATGTTCAAGCCATGCTTGTGCATGCTATGCCACATCATGGTATTCTTGACAGGTTTCGGTTGAAGTTGTCTGATGATACTTTATTTTAATAACCAACCTTTAAGTAAAAATCTTTTCGTTACTTGTGCTTGAGGAATAGTATCTGGTACTGAAAAAGAATCGAACCAAATTTCAATTATTTAGTATATTATATAGATAGGTTGTAACTCGTACCAAAGTATGTATCAGTTTTTCACGAGTACTGATTTGTCGGCATACCGGGAATGTTCACCGGTGATCATGGGCGAGAGTTACATCAATGGATCATGGCGTGATTGAGAACCTTCTCGTATCGTACAGTGGTAAGGATTAGCAATGCCTTTTAAAAAAATTGTCATCGGTAAACTTCAGGTGGGGATGAATATTTCCCGCCCCATTTATATCAACAAGGATGGGAAAAACGTCCTCCTGATGTCAGAAAATACCCTGATCAGAAACGAACTGCAGAAGAGGCGTCTGATCGATGCCGGTATTCAGACGGTTGAAATTGACACCGATAAGGGCATTGACACCATCAAGAGCCTTCTCAACCAGATGAAATGGACAGATCTCGTCAGTTCTTTCAAAGATCAGGGTATTTCAGAAACGATGCTCTCACGGCATGTTCAGAAGTTCGTTGCCGCTTTCACCGGGGTAATATCAAAAAACTATACCTCGAGGATGCTGATTAGCGATACCCGCGTTGCCTATATTCTTAAAGAGGTACTGAAGTATGTCCGGAGTAATACTGATCTCCTCATGGCGTTGATTCGTCTTAATGCAATCAATGAATATACTTTTTCACATTCGGTCAATGTAACCGCAATGCTTATTTCGTTGGCGCAGGAACTGAAGCTCGATTCTACTCACATCGCCCGTTTATCCACCGGGGCTCTGGTCGCCGACATCGGCATGACCAACTTTCCCCCGTCGATAATACGGAGACCATCCGGACTCTCAAAAAAAGAGCTGGAGGAAATCGGGAAACATCCCGGATTCACCCTGCAATTTCTGAAAAAAGTCGGTATTCATGATGATTTGATTGAAACGATGGTACTCCAGCACCACGAACGATATGATGGGTCCGGTTATCCGAAAGGTCTCAAGGGTGACGAACTCCACCCGGCCTCAAAACTCTTCGCCATCGCCGACGTTTACGTAGCAATGACATCACCCCGACCTCAGAGATCGGGGCTGCCGCCGCACTTGGTTCACAAGCATATTCTCGAACAGTCCGGAATACTGTTCGATCCGGCTATAGCTAAACTTTTTATCAGACACATCGGCGTATTTCCCGCCGGGAATATGGTCGAGCTGACGAATAGGGATTATGCGCTGGTTGCCGTTCCGAATAAGAAGGATCCCATGCGACCGGTAGTTATACTGTTCAAGACGAAGAAAAAACTCCGGAAAGCGAAAAAAATCAAAAATCATGACGATGGGAACGTCACCATCGTTCGCAACCAATGGAAACTGGTGGATCTTGCCGCCGACAATGGCAACTTCGGCAAGATCAGACGAGGTCTTGATCACCGCACATTAGGCATTAATCCAAGTTCATATCTCGACCAGATATAAACTTCTTAAGCCATCTACCCCATGAGTGACAGCGCAATTACCGTATCTTTCCAGCGATCTCCATACCTTCAGCAGCGCAGAATATCTTTTAAATATATTCGGTGATTATTCGAGAGTCCGCCCATCCGGCGGGGCTTCTGCCGGGATGAGGAAATCGGGTAGCGTATACACATCATCCACCCCCTCCACAAGGATTCCGCCCATACCGTGTTTCACCGGGAGTTCGATATCAATCTCCATTCTATCCCCGATGCTCACCATCTCGGCTACGACCATTCCCGTTTTCTCTGCAACAATCTCGAAGGGAATCATCGATGGTTTTGAGACGCCTGATAGGTCAAGACCGATGGTATGGGAGAAAAAACTGTCTACTCCAAGGGCGCGGAGCGTCCGTTCGCCGGTGCTCGTCGGATTATTCGTCACCGCACTGATGATGAAGTGTTTGGAGAGTCTGTTCAGGACTTCGGCGAGGAGGCGGTCCTCATGGAGGTATACTTCGGGTTCAAACAGCTCTTCGCGCCAGCGAACACTCGTCTGAATGTCGATGCCGCACTGTAAGAACGTGTTGCCGAGGGAAGGCTTCCGTCCCCCATGTGTTTCGGCATAAGAAGATCGTAGTTCGGTTACCTCCTGCTGGATCTGCTGGAGTGGTCTACCCAGTTCTTCGGCAAGACGTTCGATGAGGAGTCGTACCTGCATGGCAACATAGTCGTGGTCATCATAGAGCGTCAGGTCAATGTCAAAAACCAGAACACTGACAACATTAGGGAGGAAGATAATTTTCATGAAACAATCTCTGGCGGATGTATGTGGAAGTAATGTACTTACTCGTACGTCATCGTGAGGGGTTTCTCAAACTCCGTTCCCCACTTTTTATATCCCGCGATGGCCGAGGATGCCTGAACCTCAAGAAATGTTTTTTCCGTAGTGAGACCGCCGAATAGTAACTTCTTCCCCGATCCGATGACATGACGGTAGAGGTGGTTTGTTTCCACACCACATGCCCTGAAGAATCTGGCCGGAAGATATTGACGGGTCACAGTGATCGCATCGACATGCTCCAATTGGTAGAGATTCAACAAACCGAAAAATGGTGGTATCCAGGAATTGATCACCACATACTTTCCATAGACACCATATCGTGTATGGAGGCTCGTCGGCGTCGATGGGTTCACCGATTTCACCATGCGCAGAAGGTCAGGGGAAAAGGAGTCTATCCAGTACCTGTTCTTCGCCTTTTCCTCGAGGAGTTCGACAGCTTGCTCGATAGCCCGGAAGGAATCACCCATACCACGCTTCAATTCGATGGCCAAAATGATGTCGCCGAAATCTGCATCTAAAACATCAGCGAGCGATGTGATGTTCCCCGCCCGCAAGCGCTCTTCAATTCTATCATAGGATGGGAGGCGATTGAACGATAAAGGGTGATTCATGAAGAGCACCATTTCACCGGTATGTTTTTCATACCAGCACAGATCACCCTCGGCTATTTCATGGTAGTTTTCGTCGTTATCACAGTGTGTTAAGAGGGCAGAAAGCTTCTGCAGATCATTTAAAAATCTGTGATGTATTCGACCAAATTTCTGTGAATGTGCAAGTTCTTCAAACATCATTCCAATATCCTGATTCATCAGGATATAAAACAGATTGTTACAACAATAAAAAAGAAGAGACCCGAACGAGTCCCCCCTTTCCCATGAAATACACTACCTGTGCAATCAGCTGCATTCATTAAATACTCTTTGAACCTTTATGGCATTGTATGCAGTTCTTGATATCATTAATTCCGCGCCCCTTGTGATTTTCCGCGGTCTGTGTTTCATCATGATGACATCCCCAGCACTGCCAGACTGTAAAATCAAACGTGCTCATACTGGTGTGACACCGGTTGCACTGCATTTTCCGATGAATGCCGAGTTCCCACTTTTCATGAGGATATTTATACGCCATCCAGGTGACCTTGCCATGGCAGTTCTCACAGTTTACCCCGTATGCCTTGTGAAATTCTTCAGTGGGGAGTTCCGATTTATGACACACATAGCATTTGACACCTTCAGGAACATCCTGATGACCGGTTTCGATCTTTTTTGCAGTCGACTTCCCTCCGGTACCTGGTTTACGCACCCCGGCGGAACACCCGATAATTACCAGCAGAATTGCGGCAACAGTGACCAATATAGATCGCTTAAACATTTTAAGATTCCTCCGAGTCGTTTTTCTAAGCTGCGCTCGATTGTACTTTTTCAATATAAACACCAGAAGGTATATTCACAATTGGAAAATGGCAATCACGCCTTATTTTTTAACGGTTTCCTGTTGCCGCTGTATTACAGGTCACAGGTGAACCTTGAACAGTTTCACCAGATGACCATGTAATTGCTCCACCGTCTCCGCTGTCAGTAACTCGCCGCGAACGATGTCATCTGAAACGGCATGTGAGATGGTGGAGAGACAGTCGAGATGCTCCCGAATGTCGTGCTGGGGCGAAACGATAAAAAAAATTATCTTCACTGGTTTGCGGTCAACCGAATTGTACTCAACTCCCTGCGGCACCATAAGAGCAGTTATTATAATACCTTCCACCTGCTTGCTCCTGCAGTGCGGAACAGCTACTTCAAGCCCGATGCCGGTTGAAAGTTTCGACTCACGCTCGATTACTTTTGCATAGATTTCTTCCGGATCGGGAATATGGTACACAGAGCAGGCGGTTTCAATGATCATGTTCAGCGCCTGTTCTTTATCTGCGACATCCGGGGAGATGAGAACCGAATCCCTTGGTATCTGCATGATCATAGACTGTTCACTCGTTTCAATTTTCACCACTACAGGATGACGTCCGCGCGGCCAATGTCAGATGTCAATATCATCAACCAGGACCGACTCGTCAAGACGTATCGTATATATTTCCCCAATATTCAGACCGACGAAATCAATTCCGGCATCATTGAGCTGCTTAATCAAACTTACGGCCGGCTGGGGGTTATGTACTATGGAAAACAGAAGTTTGCAGTGTTTCTTTCCGCTCATTCCGAGAAGCTCGACAAACATCGGAATAGCAGGTGATATACCTGCGGCATCGCACAACGCATCGAGCATAATAACCCTCCCCCCACTGATACTGGTGAGTCCCAGGAATATGTCTTCGATATACGTATCATCAAAAAGCGCCACAATAACTAGGGACGTGTCAGTCTCAACGATATCATTCACTCTTGACCTCCCCCGCTTTCATCAACGATAGTTTTGTCATATAGGGTCCGATAAATTCTGTGAACAGAGTTGTCACCAGAAGGATGTTCATCGTATCATGCGCAAGCTGTATACCGGCGGCACCGTATTCTCCCCTCCCGAATTCATGCTGAACAACCAGCGCAAGCGCTATCGCCGCACCGACCTGTGGTAGAAGGCTGAAACCGATGAGCTTCCTCACCTGCTGAGGCGCCTTGCCAAACAGTGCTCCCAGGAAAGCTCCCGCGGATTTCCCTCCCGCCCGACATATGAAGTACAGGAGTGCCGTCTTCCAGATCAGGGGAAAACTTGAGATGTTAAGATGAGCACCGCCAAGAATGAAAAACAATGAATAAAATATGGGCATAAATGAACTGAAAGCCGTACGTATCTTACTTTTTATCCTGGGATTAAGATTGACGAGCACTGTCCCGCACGCCATATTGGCGAGCAACGCTGAAACATCCATCTTGACCGCAGTACCCGAAATGAACAGAATAACCGCACCCAGGATGAACGTCACGTTTTCCTGGTCACGGGTCCGCGAAAGAAAGATTGCAGCGAAAAATCCCAGAACAGCACCGAGCACAAGCGCCTGAACGATTCCAAACAATGGCTGTAAAAGACCGACATACAAGTCGATATCGCTGCCAAGAAGCTTTCCCTTGGTCACTGCCAGGGCGAAGGCAAATATCATAAATGAAATGGCGTCGTCGATACCGATAACCGCGAGAATCGTGCTGGTCAACGGCCCCTTGGAACGATACTGTTGAATCACCGCCACCGTTGCCGCCGGAGCTGTTGCGGAAGACACCGCGCCGAGTATAAGCGAAAGTGAAATGTTTTTCCAGACCAGATAGGTGACGATGGTGACAAGAAAGAATGCGCCAAACGCCTCAAAAAACGTTATGAACAGGATACTCCGGCCGAGATGCCGCAGTTTTTTCCACTCGAGTTCGACACCGATCGATAGGGCGATAATCGCGAGGGCTATCTGGACGACCACGGAAAATTGATCTAAAACCCTTTCTGAAAAGAGCCAGGACTCGGAAAAGGATGATCCGCCGGGTATCCAGAACAGGAGGGAACCTCCGAGAAGTACACCGCCAATCACGTAGCCCGATACGGAAGGCACCTTTAATCGATAGGAGACATACCGCATGAGATATGCGATGATGAACGCCTCGGAGAGAAACAGGAGCGTATTCAACCTCAGTGATCCCTTAAAATATCAAATACTTGCATCGGATCCTGCGCAGTGAGAATGGCATCCCTGATGACGGGATTTTTAAGTAAAAGCGCCAGCTTCGCGAGGAGACTCAAGTATTGGCGGTGTGTTCCAGCGGGTGCGGCGATCATGATGATGATGCGTACCTGCTGATCATCGAACGCCTGATAGTCTATCCCCTCTTTCAACACGCCGATGGCCATGCACATCTCGCTGACTGTTTCAAGGCGAACGTGGGGAATGGCAATACCAAGACCGATGCTCGTGCTCATGATGCTTTCTCGTTCGAAGATCGCACGCTCCAACTCGCCGACGTCCCCGATTGCATCGGCGGAAGACAGGAGGCGAAGAAGCTCTTTCAGTGCCTCGTCTTTGTCGTGGGCAGAGAAAATACGAATGCGATCGTTGGAGAGAAGCTCTGATATCATTACCATTAATAAACCTCGGATGTATAGTAATTCCCGTTTTTTTTATAAGGCCCGGCGAATATTCCTTGTATCGTCCGGGCACGAACGCTCAGGGAGTTATCACGAATGAATGCTCCACAACAACCGTTATAGATTCAACCATATGATAGTATTTTTCATGATGTGAACGATGGATGGACATCCCTGCTTCGGGTATCGTAGCATGGCTACCCCTCCGGTCCGGAAGTATATAACACGATGTATCCATCACCCACACTATCAACTCGTGTGGATAATAATTCGATGAAGAGCGCCGGTACCGTCATGTATTCGTTTTCCCCTATCCGATACCCGACTTTTGTAAAATACATAAATATTGAACCGAGGTCAAGGTGGTTCGAGCATATGTGCTTTTCATACACTCGGGAAAAGGCACTGAGATACAGGGGGGAAAAGGAGAACGCTTCACGAAAGGTCTTCGTATCCTTTATAAATTTTCCACGCGAAACATACCGAGCGAAATATAAAGATCATTAAACGAACATGCGCTCATATTAAAAAAAAACACCCCCGTTCCCTTTCAGGAAATAGCGGGGGTGTTCCATAATAAAGCAACGATTATTCAGGTGAAATCGCATCTACCGGACATTCATCTACACATGTTCCGCAATCAGTACACGTATTAGGATCAATTTTGTATTTTTCATCACCTTCTGAAATCGCCTCTACCGGACATGCCGGAAGGCACGTACCACATGAAATGCACTCATCAGAGATTGCATGTGCCATCGATAATTCCTTTCAAAATCAGTTAACGGCAGTTATGATAAATTGAAGTTCTAATATACCATTTGGGGGGTGAAAAAACAAAACATTTTCCTGCAATTTTCGGGGTTAATAAAGAAATACACCTCTTCTATCACACGAGAAAGACGACATCAGTCCGGTCTGTTATTCAAGATTTCTCGATTCAATGATGAGATACTCGAAGAGTCGTTTCACCGCGTCGTTCGGAAGCGGCCCCCTGTTCAGTGCTGTAATGTGGGCGAGAATGGACTTTTCACGATTCGGGTCATACACGGCTATGCTTTTCTCTCTCTTTATATTGCCAATTTCCATGGCATATTCGGCACGCTTATTCAGCAGTACGAGTAGTTTTTCATCAATTTCATCGATTCGCTTGCGCCATTCGGCGATGTCATCCATTCGCGCCCCCTTTTAATGGTGCAGTCAGTTTCCCGACATACGTCCCAATTTCTTTTTCAAAACCCTGTATATGCCCCATCTCTCCAATCTTCTTCACAATCGAGCTTCCGACAATGACACCATCGGCGTATCTCGCTATTTCCCGTACCTGATCCGGGGTAGAAATACCAAATCCAACAGCGACCGGAACAGTTGTCCTGCTTCTGATTTCCTTGACCATCCCGGGAACAGTCGACGATATGCTGTTCCTTTCTCCGGTTACTCCCAGTTGTGAAACATAGTACACGAAACCATTCGCATTCTGCGTGATGATGTCGATTCTTTCGGCAGGGGTGACAGGAGAAACCAGAAAAATGGTTGCCAGGTTCTTCTCATCCATGAGTCGTTTATATTCGGCGGCTTCTTCCGGCGGTAAATCGAGCACCAGCGCACCATCGACACCCGCGTCCTTCGCGTCGGTAACAAACCGCTCGAGCCCGTATGCCAGGAGAGTATTGAAGTAGGTGAAAAAAACGATCGGTATGGTCGATTCCTTTCGTATTTCTCGGACTGCATCGAGTATCCGACCAATGCTAACATCGTGTTTCAACGCCCGGATCGCAGCCTCCTGGTTAACCGGACCATCGGCAATGGGATCGGAGAAGGGTACACCGAGTTCGACAATATCCACACCGTTCGTTTCAAATTCCTTCACTAATCTAATCGTCGACTCGAGCAACGGGTCTCCGGCGGTAATATAGGCGATGAAAGCCTTTTGCCCCCGTGAACCCAACTCGTGAAACCGTAACTCAAGAGAATTCATTTATCCCTGACCTTCTAATGAAATTTTTTCAACAGCCGTGGTAATGTCCTTGTCGCCACGACCGCTCAGGTTGATAATCATGATTTGATCCTGTTTCATATTCGGCGCGATCTTCAAGGCGTGGGCAACCGCATGGGCGCTCTCGAGCGCCGGGATGATACCTTCCGTCTCGGCAAGAACACGAAAAGCCTCCAGACACTCATCATCCGTGACAGACGTATACTCTGTACGCTTCATGTCATGGAGCAGGGCATGTTCCGGTCCGACCGATGGATAATCGAGACCAGCGGATACCGAGTGTGTCGGGCTGATCTGCCCGTGCTCATCCTGAAGAAGATAGGTATAGGTACCGTGCAGAACACCGAGCCGCGCTGCCAGAAATCGGGCGGCATGTTCCCCGAATCCGGTTCCCCGTCCCCCCGCTTCGACACCGATCATACGAACGGATTCATCGCCGATAAAATCATAGAAGAGCCCGATCGAATTCGAACCTCCGCCGACACAGGCAATCAGGATATCTGGGATTTTCCCCTCTCTTTCCAGTATCTGGGCGCGGGCTTCCAACCCGATAACGCGCTGAAAATCACGAACCATCATGGGAAACGGGTGCGGGCCAAGCACCGAACCGAATACGTAGAAAGTATGCTCACAGGTGAGCGCCCAGTCGCGCATCGCTTCGTTTATCGCGTCCTTGAGTGTCGTCGTTCCGGTGGTCACCTCGGTTACTTGGGCACCGAGGAGCCGCATTCTAAACACGTTGAGGGATTGTCGTTTCATGTCCTCACTGCCCATGAATATCTCGCAGGGCAGACCGAAGAGCGCGGCAACGGTTGCGGTCGCAACGCCGTGCTGCCCGGCGCCGGTCTCCGCAATAATCCTGGTCTTATTCATTCGCAGCGCCAAAAGTCCCTGGCCAAGGGCATTGTTTATTTTGTGCGCGCCGGTATGGAGGAGGTCTTCACGCTTCAGGTAAATCCGGGCACCGCCAAGGTGTTCAGAGAGCCGTTTTGCATAGGTCAACGGTGTCGGTCTTCCGGCATAATCACGCAGGAGTGCGTCGAGTTCCCGCTGAAACTCAGGATCTTTCCGAGCGTCATTATATGCCGATTCCATCTCGAGGAGAATGGGCATTAATGTTTCCGGCACATATCGACCGCCATACTTCCCAAAGTATCCCCGCTCATCAGGATAAGCAGTGTGATTAGTATCCAATGATAAAACTCCTCGGTTAGCTTTCTGCCAGCAGTTGGCAGACATCCGTTATCCCTCTATTCTCAGTGGCACACCATTTCAGGTTCCACTTTAGAACGCTGATGGTGAACTCTTTCGGGCAACCACGACAACACTGACAGAACCTATGCGTGTAAAGCGGTGAAAAAAGAACGCATTTTTTGCGCATCCTTGATACCGGGAGACACCTCGACGCCGCTTGAAACATCGACTGCCCAAGGTTTCACCGTTGCGACCGCCTCACGCACATTCCCGGCAGAAAGTCCGCCGGCAAGAATGATTTTGCCGTATTGTTCACACCCGGCAGCCCGGTGCCATTCGAAGGATTTCCCCGTACCACCATAGGTTCCTTCCGAATCGCCGCTGTCGAGAAGGTATGCATCGGCAGTATACGCCATAAGAAGATCCGGGGTAAAATCCGGTCCGACCCGGAACGCCTTGATGATCCGAAGTCCACGGTTCCTGAGCCGTTCAGCATAGCCGGGGTCTTCCGAACCATGAAGCTGTACCGCGGTCAAACGTGCCCTCACCGCGATATCATCTACACGCGTAATGTCCTCGTCAACAAACACTCCAACCCGGGCAATGAACGGCCCGAGCCGGGTCGATATCTCTCCTGCATGATCGGGAGTTATGTATCGCTTGCTGTTCCGGAAAAAAATAAATCCCACCGCGGATGCCCCAAGGCGCTCAGCCTCGAGAGCGTCTTCAAGACGCGTTATACCGCATATTTTCACCCGTTCTTTCATGCGTCCACGGCTAGGTGAGAGGGCTACTCGAGCACAACGTCCACTCAGGAATATCCGGTTGATCCCGAAAAGGTCATGCGTGCAAAGAATACATGAAATATAACCGACGTGTACCGATTATGAAAGAAAAAAGGAGCGGGTACGGCACCCGCTCCTTCTCCGAATACTTACATTGAGGGTGGTGTCACCTTCGGAAGTTTCGCCAGTGACTTCTCGATTTCTTCCCGTGGATAGGCGTAGTCGGTGAGTTCGTTCGCCAGATACCGGTCATAGCCGTTCAAATCGAAGTGTCCATGACCGCTGTAGTTGAAGGCGATCGTCTTTGCTTCGCCGGTTTCCTTGCACTTCAGGGCTTCATCAATCGCCGCCTTGATCGCATGCGACGTTTCAGGCGCCGGCAGAAGACCTTCGGTTCGGGCAAACGTCACCCCAGCTTCATAGCTCTCATTCTGGTGATAGGCTACCGCTTCGATTTCCTTCTCGTTCACCATCTTGGAGAGCAATGGGGAATCGCCGTGATAACGCAGACCGCCGGCATGAATTCCCGCCGGGATGAAATCGTGGCCGAGGGTATACATGAGCATGGCCGGCGTCAACTGTGCCGTATCGCCGAAATCATAGGCAAAGACACCCTTGGTCAGGGTTGGACAAGCATGAGGCTCAACCGCCACGACCCGGATACCGGGTTTCTTCGCCTCGCCACGCATCCGCTGTCCGAGGAACGGGAAGGTAAATCCAGACATGTTCGAACCACCGCCGACACAGCCGATGACCACATCGGGATAATCGTCGATCATCTCAAACTGCTTTATCGATTCGAGACCGACAATGGTTTGATGAAGAAGCACGTGGTTGAGTACACTGCCAAGAGCATATTTCGATTTTTCGTCGGAAACCGCAATCTCGACTGCTTCACTGATGGCCATCCCGAGGCTGCCCGGACAATCCGGGTCCATTTCGAGAATCTTCCTGCCTACCTTGGTTCTATTGGTCGGACTCGGATAGACTTCGGCATTCCAGACATGCATCATGGATTTACGGTATGGTTTCTGTTCGTAGCTGATCTTCACCATGAACACGGTACACTTCATGCCCATCAGACAACAGGCGAACGAAAGTGCGCTTCCCCACTGACCAGCGCCGGTCTCGGTCACCAGGTTGGTGATTCCCTCGCGCTTGTTGTAGTATGCCTGCGCAACCGCCGTATTTGGTTTATGCGATCCCGGAGGCGAGACACTTTCATTCTTGTAATAGATTTTCGCAGGCGTACCAAGGTACTCTTCCAGTCTGCGCGCCCGCACCAGCGGTGTCGGTCTCCAGATAGACAGAATATTCATCACTTCATCGGGGATATCGATCCAAGGTTCAGCGCTCATCTCCTGCTCCAGGAGACCCATCGGAAACACCGGTGCCAGATCCTCGGGAGTTGCGGGCTTGTTGGTGACCGCATTCATTGGAGGCGCCGGAGGATTATCCGGAACAAGCTCAGATACGAGGTTGTACCACTGTTTCGGCATTTCGGTTGACGGCAACAGGATTTGATTACTCATAGAAGACTCCTTCGTTAATGGTGGTTGTGACGAAAAAAAATTTGTGAAAATTGAACACTATTATTTACAGATATTTATGCCGGCTTTTCATGTAATAAAATCCAAAGAGAAAAAACGTACACATTCCGCCAAGCGATCATCACATAATTCCCCTTTGTAACGGTTCCTTATGGTTATTTCACCGCTTCCGTCAGTTCCCGTACCTTTCCCGCCATGTCCTGTTCCCGCATAATCGCTTCACCCACGAGAACAGCGTTCGCCCCCATACGGTGCACTTCCTGCACATCGCGAGCGCTGTGTATACCGCTTTCGCTGACCAGAACCGCTCCCTCCGGCGCACAAGCAGCGAGCCTGCCGGTAACTGCGGTGTCGGTCTCGAACGTTCGCAGGTCACGGTTATTAATGCCGATCAGCCGGACATTCAGATTAGCGACACGTTCCATCTCTGATTCATCATGCACCTCAACCAGGCAGTCGAGATCGAGGAGCGCTGCAACTTCGAGAAAATCCTTAAGATCACTCCCCTGCAGGCATGATGCAATAAGCAGGACCGCATCGGCACCGGCATCCCGTGCCTCATAGAGCTGGTACGTATCGATGATGAAATCCTTCCTGAGCAATGGCAGGCCGGTAACCGCCCTCACCCGGGCGAGTCGATCGAGGCTGCCATGAAAGTATTTCTCATCGGTGAGTACCGAGATGCATGATGCCCCGTTTTCGGAGTAGATTATCGCGACATCCGCTATGTCGACATCATCGCGGATGACACCCTTCGACGGCGAAGCGGTCTTAATCTCGGCTATCAGCGAACAGCCGGCCCCGGCAAGCGCCCCGGTAAAATCGCGCCGTGCCTCAGCCGTACCGGCACGATCTTCAAGCTCGCGAAGGGGAACGATTTTTTTTCTGCGCTTCACCAACTCCTTCTTATGGGCAACAATCTCTCCGAGAATTCCGGTCATGCGTTCGTGAACTCCTTCAGGGCTTCGCACTTCTTAAGCGCGGCACCGGAATCAATCGCCTCCGCTGCGACTTTCAGTCCCGCTTCCGGTGTCTCAGCCCCTCCACCGGCACATATAGCAAAGGCGGAATTTAACAGGACGATGTCTCTCTTCGGCCCAGGCTCTCCGGAAAGTACTGACAGTAAATAGCGGGCGTTCTCCGCGGAACTGCCGCCCACGAGATCTTCCGGCCGGGCTTGCTTGATACCAAACTCGCCAGGCGAAATCGTCATTTTCTTCACCACACCGTTATTCACCTCGGCGGCAATAGTTTCAGTCGTTGTGGTGATCTCGTCGAGGCCATCGGCACCATGAACGACAAATGCCCGCTCACAACCCAGGTCGGCCAGTACACCGGCGATAATTTCGACGAGTTCTTCGCTGTATACTCCCAGGAGCAGGCGGTTTGCCCCCGCCGGATTGGTCATGGGGCCGAGAATATTGAAAAATGTCCGCACACCGATCTCGCGCCGCGGACCGATGGCGTACTTCATGGAAGCATGGAGCATCGGAGCGAAGAGAAATGCCACACCGACCTGCTGCAGGCATTCCGACAACCGCTCCGGCTTGGTTTCGAGGTTGATGCCGATTTCCTTGAGCAGATCTGCACTGCCGCATTTCGATGAGACGGCTCGGTTACCATGTTTAGCCACCGTGATACCCGCTCCTGCGGCAACGAAAGCCGATATGGTCGATATATTGAAGGTATGCGCCCCATCACCCCCGGTGCCAACCACATCGAGGACAATGGGAGTCCCCGCATCGATATGCGTGGCCTTTTCACGCATGATCCGTGCAAAGGAGGATATCTCTTCCACGGTTTCCCCCTTGAGTCTCATGGCAACGATAAACGCCCCGATCTGGGCATCGGTCGATTCACCGTTCATGATGGCTTCCATGGCCGCAGTCGCTTCCGCGCGTGTGAGATCATTCCCCTCAACGGCTTTTTTAATCGCTTCCTTTATCATGGACATCCTCTTCCCTGGTTATGTTGTCCCGAGCGACATCACGATGTGAGAAAATTTTCGAGGAGTTTCATTCCCTCGACTGTCAGTATCGATTCCGGGTGAAACTGAACTCCTTCAGTCGGGTGGGTCTTATGCCGGAATCCCATAATAACATTGTCTTCGTCCTCGGTCCACGCGGTAATTTCCAGGCAGTCCGGCAGCGTCTCACGCTCGACGACGAGCGAGTGATACCGTGTCGCGATAAACGGCATGGAAAGCCCCTCGAATACCTGTTTGCCATCATGATAAATCTCTGAGGTTTTCCCGTGAAAGAGCCGCGGCGCACGAACGATCTTACCCCCGAACGCCTGACCGATGGACTGGTGACCAAGGCAGACACCGAGTATGGGCACTCGCCCCGAAAACTCCCGTACGACATCCACCGATATGCCCGCCTCGTTCGGCGTGCAGGGCCCCGGCGAGATGACAATTTTCTGGGGATTTTTTTCCTCTATTTTTTCAATCGTAATCTTGTCGTTCCGGTAAATTTCCAGCGTAGCACCGATTTCACCCATGTACTGAACGAGATTGTAGGTAAATGAATCATAGTTGTCGATAACGAGGATCATGTTCTCTTTTCCTGTCCTGAATGAGTATATTCACCGTTTTCAGCCATCAGCACGGCTTGAAACAGCGCCATGGACTTGTTCATACATTCCTCATATTCCCGTTCCGGATCCGAATCGGCGACAATGCCCGCACCGGCCTGCATATAAGCTTTGCCGTCCTTGATGACGATTGTCCTGATCACGATACAGGAATCGACATTCCCCTGATAGTCAGCATAGCCGATGGCACCGCCGTAGATGCCGCGCCGGGTCGTTTCGAGTTCGTCGATAATCTCCATCGCCCTGATCTTGGGAGCGCCGGAGAGCGTTCCCGCGGGGAAGAACGAGAGGATCGCGTCAAACCTGTCTTTGTCCTCCCTGAGCGTTCCCTTCACCGAACTCACCAGATGCATGACATGGCTGTAGCGTTCGACAAACATAGCCTCCTCGACCTCCACGCTGCCATACTCGGCAACCCTCCCGACATCATTCCGACCCAAATCGAGCAGCATGACATGTTCGGCGAGTTCCTTTTCATCGTTTCTGAGCTCAGTGGCGAGAGCATCGTCCTCCTCGGGGGTTTTCCCGCGGGGCCGCGTTCCCGCAATCGGCCGCACCTCCATTTCACCGCCTTCGACCCGGACGAATATCTCGGGTGACGCCCCGACGATATCAACGGTATCGGTCGTTATAAAGAACATGTACGGTGATGGATTCACCACCCGGAGCATGCGGTATATATCGAACGGCGCCACAGTAATCTCCTGCTCGATCCGCTGAGAGAGCACCACCTGGATGACATCACCGGCACGGATGTATTCCTTGCATCGGCGCACATTTTTCATGAAGGTTTGTTTATTGACGTTTGGAACCGGTTCAAACGAACCCGTACCCTTTGATGGGGGCGGCGCGGTTCTTGTTGCGAGGAGCGTTTCCAGCTGTTTGATGCGGGCGACGGCCACATTATACCGCTCGTCGATCGATCCATCGCCCGTGGTATGGACATTGGAGATTATCGAAATCTTGTGGGTAACATTATCAAAGACCAGGATAGTATCAAAAAACATGAAAAAGATGTCGTCGATGCCGTAATCGTCCTGCGTCGTATCGGGGATATTCTCAACGAGCCGCACCGCATCGTAGGCGAAGTACCCGACACCACCACCGGTGAATCTCGGCAGACCGGGGATATCAATCGTTTTATTATCCGCCATGATGGCCCGCAACTCCCCGATGGGATCACCCTTGAATCGCCGCTCTTTCCCGGTGTTCAGGTCGCGCACTGTCCCTTCCTTCCCCCGCGAGCGGAAAATCAGGTACGGATCGGAGCCAAGGAAAGAATACCTCGCCATTTTTTCTCCTCCTTCCACACTCTCGAGGAGAAACGAATACGTGCTCCTGTCGCGAATCTTCAGATAGGCGGATACCGGTGTTTCCGTATCGGCGAGCAGCTCTTTCACCACCGGGATGATCGTTCCCTCATCGAGGCGGGTTTTCAATGTATCCAGACTCGGTTCTACCACGTTATACTCGCTCCCTATCGATACCGTACCGTGTAGGCAATCGTTTTCTCGCTGTCTGCGGGAATGGTGACGGTGAATTCAGCGGTACGGGCGTCTTTCTTGACATGCTCATCGGTCGTTTTCACTATTTCCCAGTCGCCCCAGAGATGCTCGCGGGCAGTTATAGTCGCAGATTCCTTTTTCCTGTTTCGCAGGCTAAGCTCAATCGACTCTTCCCTCGCCGTTTGAGAGATGCGGCGTGTATCAATAACTTTTCGCTCCGCGAGGATGTCGAATGCATAGCCGAGTGTCAACCGAACCAGTTCATTCCGCGGTGTATGATCGATTTCGTCTTCACCGACAAATTGCATGGTTTCATCGGTGTCACGTTTGAACACCCGCACCTTCCCCGCAGGCAGGGGCATTCCGAGACCATCCTTTTCTGAGTTGGTGAATTCAACCATAACCGCGACTTTCTTCTGATCCTTCCACGGATCGTAGACGAAACGTTTCAGCGCTTTCGTTGTAGCCGCCGGGAAAAGAGATATCTGCTTTATTTCCGCGTTATTGATGGTCGTTCTCCGGGCGAGTTCATAGAGATGATACTCGAAGAGCTCACGTTCCTCGAACGCACGATCGACTTCCTGGGCCGCCACACTCCGCAACGTGTCCCTCTTCATCATCCTTTGCGGCTCGACAAGGTGAATATCCCCCGCAACAAGCTTCAATCCGGCATTTTCATACGTCATACCCGACGTATTATTGATCGAAACCCATGATGACAGCTCCATTTCCTTCTCGTTACTGCTCACAACCGCGGTATACTGGGCGTTCCAGATCATCCCCCCGGTCATGTACGACACTTCGGTCCCTGTTGACAGCGCCCGATCGCTCATAAGATTCCAGACAAGGGTTGGCCGTGTAATGAGACCCTCCGGCAGCGCCGGAAAAACAAATTGCCGGACAGCATCGAGCTTCACAATCTTGATGCCGCCCTCGCGCGTTTTAACCACGATATCGCCTGCCGCCGACTGGAGAAATCCCTCGACCAGTTCCCCCTCTTCGACGACAATGGTGATGCACTCATCAAGATACCGTGAAAGCACCTTCTGGGAATTGACAAGATCGTACCGAAAATTCTGTTCGAGGATTCGTACACCGCCGTCCCTCGTGGAAAATCGCACCGATGTCGGATCAATCCTGGCGGCAACGTCGGTAAAAGAAATTTGTTGTTCGCCCTCGGAGAAGCTCATCTCTTCGGCAATTCTCACCACGGCGAGATCGGTATTATAAACGGTCAGAGATATATCGTCCGCACAGACTTGGAAGACCGCTGTCAGAAGCAGAAGCACTATACAGATTGTACATTTCATGGGTTTCCCTTTCATTATCCGCTTCGGGGCAAAAACCACAGCGAAATCCGCAAGAAAGAGTTAAAGTTCACTGAAATTGCAGTTGATGTATTTTTAAAACCCACACAAAATGTTTCAACAGTAATAAAAAAAACCGCCGGCGCCCAGCGGTTTATCCAGTATTCCATCGTGTTTAAACACAAAAGGGCGCACCTTTTCCTACATATGATACCACCACCAGAATTTGATCCCGTCGAAAGTGCGCATTATATAAAATCCTCCACTTCTCCTATCATCAATAGTTTAAGAATAAAACACTTCGGGACATATTCTGTCAAGTGTTTTTTTTCGGGTTATATAATAATGTGATCATCTTTCTTGATCACCTGACATAGCTTCGCCGTGAATCATCCCGGGTAAAAGTCGACCGGCGATATGCTGCCCGGCACAGGAAACATACGATGTGCAATTCTGAAATAAATCATTTTGACTGGACAGACAGGATACGTATTATTCTAAGACTTGCGAATGTTTCTACACCATTAAATGTCGAAGAAACTCGTTCAAAGGTTATGTAACGAACCATTACCTTTCATGTTCAGATTTTGAACGTTATGCATACCAATGATTGTATGAACCGACACCTTACACCGACACGCTGGAGAAAACCATGAGAATAGTCTCCGCTTTTCTGATTTTTCTTATTACAGCCAGCCTCCAGGTAGGAGCACTGGAGCGGCCCGACATTGAATTCAATATCTTTCAATTCCCGGCGAACATGATACCCCGTATCGATGGCAACACCGACGACTGGGGCATCGTTTCGGAAGACTATGTCATCGGAACCGACCAGCTCAGCGATACGGTGCGGGGAATAGGCACCGATATCGATCCAGCAGACATCGATGTGCGTGTACGCGTCGGCTGGGTCAAAGGATTAAACCGCCTGTATTTCCTGTACGAGGCCTACGACGATTACTGGGATTTCGAGCGGAACAGTCTCCAAAACGATATTCTTGAGATCGTGGTCGATGGCGACCTGTCCGGCGGCCCCCTCATCAAGCAGATGAATCCGAACAGGGAACTTATCGGCATTGAAAAACTCCACTTCAGCTTCCATAGTGTTCATGCCCAGAATTACCATATTTTCACGCCGCCCGGCACCAAGGACTGGACTATGATGTGGGGCTGTCCCCAGTGGACGAAAGACCTCCCCTACGCCAACAAGGCGTATTCCTATAACTTCTCGCACGGCGAGTCCGGCAATCTCGTCCTTGAATTCTGGATAACGCCGTTTGATTTCGCCCCGTACGAGGGACCGGAAGAGGCGGTGGAATCGAAGCTCGAAGAGAACAAGATCATCGGACTCTCGTGGTCGATTCTGGAATATGACAACAACGAGCGGTACGATGGATTCTACAATCTTTCACATAAAACAACCATGTACGGCAACGCCTCCGACCTGTGCGCTTTCCGTCTCATGCCGTTGGAAGAACGTCATCTCCCGACGATCAAGGCAAACTGGACGTTTACCGTGGTCGATAGTAACCGGCGGCTCGTTGCATTCCATGATCGCTCGCGGGGAAACATTACCTCGTGGACATGGGATTTCGGTGAGACAAGCACGCCAAATGGCGTTCTTAAAGATGTAAACACCTCTCACGAGCAAAACCCGATTCATGCCTTTCAATCGCCCGGCGAGAAAACAGTGACTCTCACTGTGGCAGGCCCCGACGGCTCTTCACAGTTCTGCCGTGTCTGGGATGTCGTTGTGAAATGAGAGGGGATGCGCTGGTATCCTTCGCCATCGATACCATGAAATTTCTGTGGACAGAGCGTTGAATACAAATTCTCACGAAACGGTCATGTGCTTCGTCGTGCAGCAACGGCATGACAGACTCGCTGAGTTTGGATGTCACAACGGAAAATTTTTTTTTCGGTACGAACGGTTATTCCGGGAAAAAATATTCTTCGAGCATGAGAGAGAGGCAGTGATAGACCGGAAGGTGATATTCCTGTGCACGGTATACCTCCTCCGCGGGAACCCTGATACATACATCGGTAATACCCGCAATACGACCGCCGTCTCTGCCGGTAAGGCCGATTGTCTTCATTTCCATGCTTGCGGCCGTCTCGAGGGCATGAACGATGTTGACCGAGTTTCCCGAGGTGCTGATGCCGACAAGGATATCCCCGTCTTTCCCAATTCCCCAGACCAGCTGTGCAAACACGTACGCAGGGTCGGCATCGTTGGCAAACGCACTCCGCAGGGACAAAAATCCCGTGAGCGGAATGGTGGGAAGGGCACCCTGGAGCTTCTCCGCCAGGTCAGGGGCCAACGTTTTACTCATTTCCGACGACAGGGGACGCTTCTGCATGAAACCCTTCATTAATTCCCCGGCCCAGTGCTCGGCATCGGCGGCGCTTCCTCCGTTTCCGCACAAGAGCACCTTTCCACCGGATCGATAGCACTCGGTCATCAACGAGAAAGCACGTTCGATATCCGGTGTGCAGGGTGCCA
>CAYWBT010000019.1:0-26980 GCA_964456585.1 uncultured bacterium | reverse complement strand
CTTGCTGCCCCACGTTATACGTGCCGGTGGTCGAGCCGGTGGTCGCATTGCGCGCCGTCGTGTAGGTGCCGCCGTCGGTTGAATAATAGGCGGTGTTCCCATACGCCACCGGTGTCCGCGTGGTATAGTAAATTACCATATAGGGTGTGTCATCATAAATTCTTACTAACCGACTATCATTCTCGGCAACGCCCTCGGTGCTGAGGTCAAAACCAGCAATCATGTAATACTGCGTTACGCCGTTTGTGTTGATTATATTCTTTCCGGCAGTGTTAAAGCGGAAAACAAGGCTGTCGTCAGCCACTACACCAGCCGTGCTTATAGAGTCTGAAATATCAACAGCTCCTGTGTATGCACCGCTCGCTTCCCAACCATCAAAATCATTATATTGCGCTGTTGTAAGGTCTGTTACGGTTAAAGCATCAGCCGCTTTTATAAGGTGAATGTAAAAATCGTTGGTGGTAACGTAGTCGATCTCCAAGAAAAAGACAGCTTTAACCGAGTCTATAGTAGCCCCTGTTGGTACGGAGCTTGTATTAGAACGGATAATACTTCTCATGTTGTGCCATGCTGGTTCACCATCTTCTTTTCCACCCACAAAAATATAGTCGGCATAGGTATTAGTTCCGGTTGCCTGGTCTCTCGCTCCAAGCCAGCTTCCGGCACCCTCATAAGATATCGTCCCCGTTGTCGCATCTTCCTCGCCAACGACAATACTCGGATCGACCGTGATCGGATACTGCGCTCCTATCGGCACATCGATCCACGCCCGGAGCAGTTTCTCGTCCCAGGCGTCCGTAACAGGCACTCGCAGTCCCCGGGCATCCCATGCGGTGAGTTTCGGCATGACCGCCGCAATCTCCCCCGCCTCACTGCGGAAGACAAGCCGGTGATCCTCGAAGATTGCCGCAGTGTCCGTCCCGACCTGCCACGACAGGTCGTGAACCGCCGTCTCATCACGGATCACGAGCGTCTGTTTCACCCCGTCGGCACGGCATTCCGTCGTGATGTCGATCCCCGCCGTGTCGAACAGCGCGGTAAAGGTCACCCGGCCCGTTTCGGTGCGGAAAGTATAATCGTGCGGAGCGTTCTCGAACCAGGTCGCCTGGTACGGCCCCGCGTCGACATACCGGTCGTGCGTCCTGAGCGGATTGAGCCGTGCGAGCGCCGATATATCCCGCACCGTGAGGTCTGCCGCACGATAGGTCGAGTCGTTTTGGTCGAAATAAAACTTCTTCCGGGCATACGACCGCATGACGAATGATCCCGGAGAACGCTTGAAGACCTGCACGTTTTCGCCGCGCATTCCCGTGATTTCTTCCCATGACGGCCTGGCTGCTGTCTCCCCTGCCTCGACTGAAATCTCCGCAGCCTGCCGTTCTTCTAAGAACAACACGGCAAGTAAGGCGGCAAGGACGATGATTCCGATTGTAGTCCGTACTAGTCTCTTCATGCTGGTTTCTCCCCGTTACCATCGGTGAGTTCGAAATCCGTGCTCGCTCACCATTCCGTATATACTCAATGTCAGGATGAGCATGATCTCGATCGCGTAGACCAGGATGATATGACAGAGGATCCATTCGATCGCATGATCATACCATTCCGATGCGGTGTTGAATACCATTGCTCACTCTTCTCCCAAACCATCGAACAACACATTTCCGCCGGGGCTGTTTCACCAGGGAAAACCCCGCGGCACATTATTTTATATCAGTATATGTATGAGGTAAAAGCTGTAATTTATTGTTGCGCCGATTGTTAGAGAAGGCTTGCCTTTGCGTTCACGCCCGTCGTACCGCCCGTCTGGTCTCCCCGTGGCGCATGAAGTCGTCTTCTCCCCCGCTCAGTGATAGTCGAATTTCACCGTGACTGTCGGGCCGCTTTTCTCCCCGATCGTCTCATTGACTCCGACCGTTCCGGTCAGGTAGATATACTGCGACGTCTGGTCATGCGTCGTTTCCGTGATCGTGCCGCCGTTCATTTTCGTAACATTGGCGGATGGTTCGGAGAGCGGCGCCGCGCCGGGAGTCCCCGTCATGACCTGTACCGCCGTCTTTCCCGGCGTCCAGGTATCGGTCACATCGAGATACCAGGCAGTGGCGCCCACATAGCCGTCGGTATCGGATATCCACACCCGGATATTGCTGATTTCCGTGTTGCCGTTCATGTTCGTGACACGCCACCAGAGTACCTTCACCTGGGTTTCCTGGGCTTCGTCGGTCGTATTGACCTCTCCGAGATCCAGGGTATCTCCCGTACCGACAACCGTACCCTCCGCCGTACGGTCTTCCGGCGCGGGCAGTGTCACGGCAAGCGTTCTGAATTCCGTTGCTGGTACCACGATTCCCTCCAGAGACAACGTGATTGTTTATGAGATATACACTTTCATCTGCATGCTGCGGATGGTAATCACCGGGCTTCCCCCTTCGTGTGCTTCTCCGTACCCGGCTGCATTCCCCGGCCGCCTAAACGAGTCCCCGCACCTTCAGATAATCTTCGGGGATGAGTTCTTTCTCCTTTTCACTGGCCGTTTCAAGCGCCTCGATGCGTTTTTCCAGCGCCCTGATCCTGTCTTCCATGTCAATTTCTTTCCTGTCAAACACAGTGTCCCCCATCATATTACGCCACATTACCAAAATCCACGAGCACGAGTCCATACGTCCGTTCCTGTATCGCTTCACTGTCATGGACGCCATGCCACTCGGGACAGGTGCACCGGCCCTCGATGAGGGGAAACGCTTTCCCGCTTTCCAGGTCGAGTTCCGCATCCGCGAGCACCTCGTTCACCCTGGCGAGGAGCGTCCCGAGTTGTTCCTCGCTCGTCGTGCGGTTGGCGTTGAGATCCACATAGGCGGTTACCACCACATCGCATATCCAAAACCCCTCCCCTTCTCCGGGTTCGAGCCGCTTCGCCTGGACGGTAATCTGGGGATTCCGGGCGGTAACCGGGCGCTTGGCTCCCTTGTAGATCGTGCACATTCCCGCGAGGGCGGCATCGTTATTCAAAAGCTTGTATACTGTTGTATTGATGGCGTTTATTCCCGGCATTTCCTCATAACCTCCCTGGTCTGCCCCCTGCTTAACCTGCCTGTTCTTTCGCGACCAAACAGCACGCGTTTCCCCGTACGGGAGCGGATGCTGCTAAATACGTTCATGACAGCGTCCCGCTATACTCTTCTCATCATGCACTCTGTGTGACTCCCCCACTCCCCAACCGCAACGACAACAAATGTCCGCGCGCTGTCGAATACCTCGTCTCCCTCACTGATCGGGGCTGGCGGATTACAGTACATAATCCACTCGGTGTTCTCCGTACTGCCGGTCCCGTCTTCGTTCATCAGGTTGCGGATATTAAGGGAGAGCTGAATATCCGCCGTCATGTTCTCGATGATCGTGGTATACGATTCCTGGTAATTCCCCTCCTCGTCGACGCTTGTTCCCGGCCTGCGCACCGTCACCGTGCAGGGATATTCGATCTCGGTTTCCTTCAGGATGTTCATAGTCCCGCCTTGAGGTTGACCGTGGTGAGTTCTTTCTGGCTTTCGAGCGCCCGAATGGCTTCACGCCTGTTGGTGATAAGCTGGCTGTTTGCCCGCATGATATGCCCGCGGCGGACATCCACCAGTGCTGAGGCTTCATCCAGAAGCGCCTCCTGCGCCGCGATCAGCTCGTCGAGCTCCTCGTTCGTTTTTCGCATGTGATTCTCCCCGGTGGTGTGTAGTCGGTCGCGCAAGGGGGCGTCCACTTCGCCGGAAACCGGTAGCGTTCGTCGCATCTGGTGAGCCGGTTTGTTTGTCGGTGTCGTCCCATGTGCGGAGATGCTCCCGCGCCGTGAGCGCCCCCTTGCGGCGGTGGTTGATCATACCGGCATGAACCGCACGTATGCGGCCGTTATGCCGGCGGTGTCGGTGTTCTCATGCTCAGTCGAAGTCGAAACCGTCGGGATCCGACCAGGCACTCCCGGTGGTGTTGTAGAGCACAACACCCGCGCCCTTGGCGATGACTGCGGAGCCGATCGCGCGTTCGTAGTAGGAGTCTTCGAGCTGGCAGTTCGAGTTTTTCCCCGGAATAAGCTGGAGTCCCTGCGCCGAAGGATTCTGGTGAACCCGTTCCGCGATGCACGGCTCATCCTGGCTCATGAGGAGCATGTAGTCGTCCGGCACCCACTCTTCGTGGTGCACCACAAACCCTTCGATGCTCACTCCCCGGGCGAATCCCTCGGTGGAGAGGGTGTCGGTCAGGCGTGAAGGCACCGTGGTATTGGAGGACGCGTACCAGGTTGCCCACTGCTCCATGTCGTTGATCGTGTTGGAGTTGGCATAGAGGTGCAGGTTGAGCGCAGAGTACCCGTGCTCAAGGATATGCTCCTTTGCCCAGCGGACGTCGTTGATGTCCCAGACTGCGTCGCCGACCCCGTTATTCGACAGGACATAGTGCTGGTGGGTGCTCGTGAAGGAATTATTCTTGTACTTCGGCGGCGTGAAAGTCGCACCGTGGTAGAATCCGGTCGCGGATTTTGTGAGCAGGGTGCCGAAGTATTTCTTCATGACCAGCCGCTGGTCGGCGGCGATTGCCTTCTTGGTGCGTTCATCGAGCTCGTAGGATGCGCTCGTATTGATGAACCGGCGGGTAAAAGCCTGGCCGAGCGCGTAGTACTTCAGCTCGACAGGCAGGGAAACTTCCGTCGCCCGCTGCCAGTCCGGCATGTTGAGGTCGGCGCTCTCGACAAATTCGAGATGGGCCTCGCTGAGCACAACGTTCGCCCGGTCGGTTGTGATACCGACACGGCGGATGAATTCCGCCACGTACTCCGGGCTGGTGTTGTACTCGTCGATCCAGCCGATATACTTATTGTACAGGTCGTTTGCACTGATGTTGTCGATCGTGCGGATTCCAAACTCTGCCATTAGCCGATACCTCCCATGAGAATCTGAAGTGTCGTCGAGTTGACAGCGATGCCAACCGGTGCGGTAAGTTGCTGCGCGTCAACGTTGTAGTAATTCGTCTCTGCGGTGATGGTCGTGTCCTCAGCGGTGAGCGCCGCTCCGGGAATGATATCGTAGTACACTTCTCCCGCTGCGATGGTTTTTGCGGCGGACTGGCCGGAGCCGTTGAATCCGACTGTCACCGAGCCGCTGGTCGTGACAAGCTTGTAGAGCCCCGCGGTGATGACCTTCCCACCCATGCCGGCGAGCGGCGAGAACGCGGTAAACGCATTCGAGGGCGATGCGAGCGTCTCCACACAGGCCGCTTCAGTCGAATACGATACGGTGATGGTCGCCTCATCGTTCTGCGTAAGGGAAGCGGTTTCGATGTAGAAGTCCGTCGCACCGGTGATGGTGCCGTTGTAGGCCGTGTCGTCGGCAACCGTGGTCGGCGCACCGGCGCTGCCCCCCGGCGGGGTGATCGTGCAGGCCGTCGCGGAGGTGAACGTTATGGTCCAGTTCCCCGCAGCGGGACGGTGCCCGGCACGGATATGGACATTCTTGAGAAACCCGGTTCCGGTTCCGGCGGTGACAGCGGTGATAACCGGCCCGGCGCTGGCGCGTTCCGGCACGATGGCGCCGGCGGTGTCGGCCGAGGGATAGTAGAGGGCGCCGGGTATGAGGCCGGAGAATCCCCTGATACGCCCCTGGCGCACCAGGGTGAGCTTCGCGGTATCATCGACCGTCGTGTCGAGCGGATGGTCGCTTGCGGCAAAGCCCGCGGGCAGGCAATCGATGGTGTTGAGATCGCACAAGTAGGCTTTGCCATCGTTCGGATTGATGCTCATGAGCTGGCCGGCTGTGACCGCGCTTTCCCCGTTGGTGGCCTGGAAATCAGGCGCATTCTGGGCGAAAGATGTCCCGGTTGCCGCGCTGTGGCTCGAGAGAAACAGTGGTTCTGCTCCCATGTTGTATTCCTTTCAGTGATATGGTAGTCGTGCTGCGTGTACTGGTACCGTCCCGGCGGGACGGCTGCATGAGGTGTGTGCTTGAGGAAGGCGCCGATACGCCCCTATCTGATAAGGCCGCGGTGTACCATGTCGTTCAGAACATCCTTTGTGCCGGCCTTCTTCATATCACGGGCGGTTATGGTGTCGCGGCTCGGGGGATTGGTCGGATTCGCCGTTGTTCTCCCCTCGCCCTGCACCGGTATACCGATATCCTTCAGAACCTGTTCGAGACTCTTCCTTCCCCGCTCTATTTCCCGCGACACCTGCGCGCCGAGCTGTTCCGGGTCGTCGGAATACTCGATGTTCTTCCAGTCGATAAACTTCTCCGGCAGGGGACCCGCGTCCCTGAGCTGCTTGTAAAGCTCGCTTTTGACAGCGAGTTCGGAGACGTGCTTTCTGTTTTCCGCAAGGAGGGTTTCAAGCTCATCTATCCTCTGGCTCATGGTTGTTTTCGCCGATTCGTACTCGGTCTGGATTTCGGATGCTTTCCGCCCCAGTTCCTCGTTCTCACTCTTGAGCCGTTTAAACGTGCCGCCGAACGATTTCTCCTTTTTCGCTAATGCCTCGCACACCATCTCCTCGATCTGTTCCTCTGAATACTCCGGCATCCCTGCCTCCTCTGGTTTGACAATGTTCCTCCGTGCCGCCCGCATGAACCTTCATGCTCCGTTCATGAGCGGCCTGATGCTTCCTTCTGTTCGTCTGTCTGTTCGTCCTGTATTTCCCGGTACATACCCTCCACATCGGTGATGCCAAGCTTATGCATGGCGGACCGCTTCGACCGGATACCGGTCGCCAGTTCCTGGGCGAGCGTGGTGATATCCGGCATGATCACATCCGTATTCCAGAGCGCGTGCGCCCGGACAGGCCCGCAGCCGAGCATCACAGCGACCTTGGCGGCGAGTTCGCAAAATGCATCGCTGTACAATCCCTGCGCTTCACGGGTCGATTCGATCGCATCCTGGTAGAGCCGTTCGATGGCGCGGCCGCTGAGCGTGCCGAAACGGGACACCAGGTCGCGGGAAATCCTCGGCACCCCGGCGAGATCATAAAACGCATCGAGCTTGCGATCGTACTCCTGGAGCGCCGCGCCGAGATCGTGCTGCTGGTCGAGCTTGTACACCCTGCCATCGCCCTTGACCAGGAGGCCCTTGCCGATCGAGAGATCGATTTCACCCGCAGTCGAACCATCGCGGGAGGCGCCTGAGCCTATGGTAACATTTTGAAAAATTGTGGTTTTATGCCCATCGTACCGTACGATGTCCACAAGGTCGGCGGTGAGCATGTTCAGGCCGTCCTGCGCATCGGTCAGCCGCGCGACGAACGAATCGCCGTAGATGCCGCCGCCCGAATCTCTGTTCCGGACGTGCACCACGGGAATGAATCCCAGGTTGTGGTCGTACGAGAATTCCGGCGCAAACTTGCCGTCCACGAAGCCGGTCACGCTTGTCCGGTCGATGATCTCGCGGTAGGTGCGCCGCCGGAAACCGTTCGATGCGGTGTCGTCACGGTCGAAAAAATCGTAGGCCACCGTGACATGCCGTACATCGTCGCGGTCGTGCGGCGAGGTCTCGAGCTCGACCGATTCGGTATCGAGCAGGATGAGCCTGACCGGGCCGAACACCGACTCCGGCGCCGAAGGGCTGAGCTTGATGAAGGCATCGCCGGTCACTTTGCCGTAGAGCGCGATCAGGTTCAGGAGGTGCGGCCAGCGGTTCTTTTCAAACACCGTCCGAATAAGCTCCCCCGCCTCTTCATCGTCAAACTCGAACCCGCGCCAGGAATTGACCAGGAGACGCCGCAGCTTGTCTGTACAGATTCTCGTATGGTTCTCCATGTCCTCCAGTTCGCGTTTCGCCATGGTTTCGAACCGGTTGTAGAGATAGCTCCACTGGCTGTTGCCCGTTACCGGATCGGCACCGTGATAGTAGGTCCACCACTTGATGATATCAGCCCGCCGCCTGTCCAGAGAGACCGGCTCGCTTTTATCCTTGACCGAACGCTTCGACCCGGAACGGCCGCTCAATCTGCTCAAGAAAAATCCCATGCCGCATCCTTTCCTGTTGTGTGTTTCATCGTGTCCCCCTTGTATCCTGGGTCGTTCACACCCTTTTTACCACGTCGGATCATCGATAACTTCAAGCTGCGAATGGCGTTCCCGCATGCTCCGTATCCCGCATTCGGCGATCCAGAGCGCCATTACGGTATCGTCGTGTGTCTCGATTCCCAGCCCCACCAGTTCGTTTGTCAGGATATCCATCAACTTCCGCGACCGCTCGTCGCCGTACGGCAGAGAGTATTTCCCGTTTTCGAACAGCACTGAGAGTGACGGCACCCCCTGGTAAATATCCATCTTCTCCCGCCCCGTGGTATGTCCCTCGACCGGAAAGTCGGTCAGGGATATGAGTCGTTGTTCATAGAGGCTTTGAAAGAGGTTGTTTTCGAGGGTTATGAGGGCTGGCTTGTAGACCGCGGCTTTCCGTCGCATGACATCGAGTACCTGTGAAGTCGAGAGTCCCCGTTCCCGATAGATATCGAGTAGGTAACGGGTGCCGTCCTCCCCCAGTGCTATCGTTATTCCTACGGTGTAATCGGTATCGTGCTCCTCCGCCCGCTTTCGGTCGGCGACCACCGAGAGGTCCCACCCGATAAACACCGGCATGTTCCCCTGGTAGTGGTTTTGCAGTGTCTCGGAGAAACGGTAACACCGCTCGATCCATTCGCGGCGAAAACATGCCGTTTCCTCGCTGATCGGTTCGTTCTGGTACTCCTGCGCAAACACGATCGACCCGATTTCTTCCTTCTCGCGCATCAGCCGTTCCCGGGGCCACCGTTCCGGCCAGAGCGGCGTTTTTCCGTCATCGCCGAGCGCCCGGAAGATGTACTGCCGGTAGCGCGGATTCTTTGCGAGTTCGGCATGCAGGTCGTGCGGGTGTTTTCTCGTCCCGATCACCACGATTTTCCCCGTATCCGGATTGACAATCGGCGTAAGCGTCTTTCGGAACCACCTGAGCGTTTTCGCCCGCTGACGTTCGCTCTCCGTGTTTTCGTCGTTGAGGGGATCGTCCACGATGATGAGATCGGCGCGCCTTCCAACGATGCGCTTCCCCGATCCGCCGCAGATGATCGTCGGCTCCTTCGCGCGCGTTCCTCTGATTACCGTTATGTCACAGGCTTTCCAGACATTCGGGCTGCCCGATTTCGGTTTTAGATAAAATCCGCCGAAGTCGTCTATCAAACGCTCGTTCGCTTCCAACTCGTCTTTTATCGCCCGTAAAAACATCTCCGCCTGGTCTCCGGTGTCTGAAACAATGATAATCTTTATGTCGCGGTTGGCGATGATCTTCCAGATGGGGTAAATAATGCTGAGCCATGTTGATTTTGCATGCCCGCGCGGGGCAAGCAGGGAAATCCGGTCGTGATCCGGTGATTCCACAATGTCGATGAGCCGCTGGTGAAACGGCGCGCATGCCTGAGTCAGCAAATGAGGGAAGTACCTGTTGCCAAAGAATATACAGTCGTTTTTAGCCCGTTTGACATCGGCATTGAATCCCACTTCGGCATCTATCCTTTCACGGCATTCTCTCGGCCGGGGACGGGCCTTTTTCCCGGCGTCACTGTTCACATTTTCCGGTTGACAGCCCGCCCCAGACGACATTTTCGTTATTGTATATTCGTTATTATATAACTATTGTTAGTAATTTGAGTATAAAATATTGTCATACTATATTTTTGACCTCCAGGTGCACGACAGGTGTATCCACCCCTCACCCGTTTCATCACCCACTTATTGTGGGTTCCAATATACCTAACGAACGTTAGCTTGTCAAGTAAAATTTATTACACGTTATGCCCTGTCCGGGTAACTGTCTCTATTTACATTTGCTTATAAAATGAAATTTTTTTGCCGCGCTTCCGGCTGTAATTATTCAGGATTTTTGAGAAATTAACGGCGAAAGATGATCAGTATATCACGTGCGGTTCTATTGTAGCGGTCATGATGGCATGTGAAAAAAACGAACGGCCTTAAAATTAAAATCCGGCCCTGCCTAAAACCATGTAAACGATGACAGGTTTATCACGTCATTAAATATGAGCACACGTCGTTCTTGGGAACAATATGAAACAGGGATTTTAAAAGAAGATCGATGGTAACGCTGCTGTCACCCGCCTCCATCTTTGCGACGCGAGACTGGCTGGTGCCGATTTCCGAAGCAAAAACGGTCTGGGTATATCCCAGGGCTTCCCGCTTTTCACGCAAAAGCCGCCCAAGCGCAATCCGGCATTCCACAAGTTGCATTTCCGCGGGACTCAACCCAAGGAAATCCTGAGTGTTTCCAACGCTCCAGCCCTTTTTCTCAAGCTTCTTTCTGTCATGTGTTTTCATGTTATTAATCCTCACTTATATCTCTATAAAACTGATTCATTCTCTTCTGGCATCTCTTTATTACCGATTGTGGGGTTGTAGAACTTTTCTTTTTGAATGAGTCCAAAACAACTATGGCTTTTTGAGAAATATGATAGATTACTCTCCAGTCAAGGCCATTAACCGAATCGCGGATTCTCAATTCGTAAGAATTGTTACCAATAGTCGGCATGGATATTGAAAAGGGCATTGCCAGTATCTCTCCATAGTGCAATCTTCTGAGCAAAATGCCTGTTTGAATTCTTGCTTCCTGGGAAAATGGTGGTGTTTTTATTTCTGTTTTGATCCATACAAAAGGTTATTCTTCCATGGCCTAATATGCCATATCTGACATATTTGTCAAGAATAATTTTCTCCTGACACTATCATCCCCGTGCACATCACCCATGCATATGCTGGTGGCCTCTGAGTATCAAGACCGGAGCCGATCACGGTCATATTCTTTTTAGGGGATCCACCGCCACCCCACTACATCGATCCGCGCGGGATACCTCCCTCCCTCACTCCCCGCTTTCCATCTTCGACAAAAGCTGCCAGCCGAAGAGCAGGTGACGCGGCAGGTGAAAGCAGCATTTCCAGCTCGACCCCTTCACCGTAAGCGCCGGTTGTTTGCCGTCACGGTGGTAGTAGCCGATCCATTCGCCGCACTCGGCATCGGGGAACGTCCGGAAGGTATAGTCGTGCACGCGCTCGTACCAGGTTTCGTACGCGCTCCCGCCCCTGAGGTGAAGGGCATGGATGAGGGCAATGAGGGCCTCGTTGTGGCACCACCAGAGTTTCTGGTCGGATTCGAGGGCGAGCGGCGGCCTGCCTTCGCTGTCCATGAAGTAGGTGATACCGCCGTATTCCTTGTCCCAGCCGAAGTCGAGTTCCCAGAGCATGAGTTCGCAGGCGCGGTCGATGAGGGACTGGTCGCTCCGGGCCATTCCCTCCTGCATGATGAACCAGGCCGCCTCGATGGCATGGCCGGGGATGAGGAAGCGCCCCTCGGGCAGATCGGTCATGAGCGACCCGTCCGGCGCAACGTTCTCGAACGCCAGCTTCCGCTCGGGATGGAGGTGCAGGTTCAAAAGCCGGTCGAGGCAGGAATTTGAATACGCCATGAGCTCAGGAGTTTCGCCGTCCAGCACCATCATCTCACGGGTGACATTGAGCATTATCATCGGCACCGCCATGGTGACCATGTTCCGGGTGCCGGAAATCGCCTTCTGGCTTCCCGCCGCCGGCGTTTCTGCAAGCACGACCACCCGGCGAAAGAGTTCGCGGGCGATGTTTGCCGCATCGTCGTCATGTGCGGCGCGGGCATAACGGACAGCCGCCATGATGACAAAGGTTTCGGAGAAGATGCGCCGCGGGATGGTCAGGGGCTTCCCTGTCTGTGTAACACTGTAGTATATTCTACCGTGCTCATCAAAAAAGTGCTTCACCATGAACTCCCACCCCAGGCGCGCCATCTCGAGCCACTCCTCGCGGCGTTCAACCACGTCGCACAGAAGCGAGAACATCCATACCTCACGGCCGTGGGGCCAGGCGAACTTGTCGGTGCTGTACGGTGTGCCGCTCCGGTCGAGCATGTGCAGGTAGCCGCCGTGTTTCCGGTCGGGCGAATGCTTCATCCAGAATGGGATGACATCGTCGAAGAGCATGCGCTCGTAGAGTTTCCTGTGTTCCGTAATGGTTCGTGTATCCATGGTTGGTTCCCCCGGTTTACCTGCACCGCCCTGTCATGGCCAGTGTCCGCAGACTTCTCATACTACTCCCCGTAAGCGGCTCCGTCCCCGTTCTGTACCGGTGACTTTCAAAAAAAATCCCCTTCCCCGGTCGCCCGCTGGGAAGGGGATTTTTTTGTCATGCCGGATCGCCTACTTGTTAACGACAGCGATGGCGTTCGACTCGATGAGCTGTAACGGCCCGTAGAGGTTCACCACATCGCAGAAGGTCATGGCGTGGAGTCCGTTCGGGAAGTACTCGCTGATGAGCTTTGCCGCAATCGGATTGTAATCGCCCGCCTTGTTGGTCCCCGCTTCGGGATCGACAAAGTTCTGGAGGAACACCACATCATCCATGGTGGCGCCGTAGTTTGCGAGAACCGCCTTGATGTTCTCGAGCGTGGCACGGAACTGCTGTTCGAAATCCCCCATGTAAAACTCGGGCATCCCCTGGGCGTCGACCGTTTGACCGTGCGCGAGCTGACCGGCGACAAAAATCATGTTCCCGGTTTTTACTCCCTGGGCATAGGAGAATTGCTTTTCCCAGGCAACATCGAACCCGAACTTGTCGGGAGCAAAGCTCTTGGTGTACTGGTCGACCGCTTTCATCGCTTCTTCACGGGCGATTTCGCGGACTGTAACCTCGTCGACTCCGCAGCCGGACGTCAGGAAAGAAACCGCCATTACCGCGAGAACTGCTGTTGCAACCATAAACCTCTTCATAGCCTCCCCCTCAAAATAGTACCGCTGGTGAACATCGCGTACTGTACATTACCACTCGTTACCAGCTGAATCGTACAGTGACAGGTGACAGGTTCGGGGCAGGAAAGGTGATGTCGACTCCTCCCCCGTGCTGAGCATTCATGCTATATATATACTAGATGTAATAGTGTAAAAATATTGATCCGCAGGATTCCCCGCGTCTGCCGATACTCCCGGTTTCATCACGGTGAGATATTGTTTCCGGGCCTGGCCCGTTGGTCGTTAGTCCCCCGAACCGATACTTTCGTTGATGAGTTCGAGGAGATCCGAATCGATAAACTCCATTTCCCTGATATGCACTCTGAATTTGTCTGAAAGTTTATTGTAGCCCCATACACACCGTTTTTTGGTGATATCAGTTCCGCGACGGTCATAGTACAGCGGCAGGCATACATGGAAGAACGAGAGGACATTGGCATCCTTCAGTATTTCCTCGCGTTCGTTGCCCCCCGTTTCGTGGTGAGCGACAAGATGGGCGACATCATGGGTCAGGGCCTGTTCGTTACCGCACTCTTCCATGAGCTCGACAAGGATCTCGGCGCTGTTCAGCGCGTGGGCCTGCTTGAATTCATCGTATGACTCGTAGCCGCGGGATTCGATCCTCCTGTCATTGAATCCCCGCTCAATATCGTGGCCAAGAGCCGCTATCTCGAGAGCGTGGTCGTCCTCCGCCGCAGGGTAGAGTTTGCACACCCACTCAAAGGTGTTTATCGAGTGGATAAAATCCTCGGAGGACGGTGACAGGGTAACGATTTCGTTGATCTTTCCCCTGAGAATGTTAATGCTGTCATGCTCCATTATCTACCCTTTTCTTCTCTTGAATGTTATGGCCTGCATATTTTCCTGCATATACTCTCGTCGCAATGACCCGGAGCGGACGATCAATTCTCTCGCCTGTTGGCAATGAAATCTTCAGTCATCCGAAAGGCTTCTTCATCGGTAAATTGTTTCGGCGGGTGCTTCATGAAATATGATGAAGGCGAATAGAGAATTCCTCCCGTTCCGCGATCCAGCGCGATCTTACAGCAGCGGACGGCGTCGATCACCACACCGGCGGAATTCGGCGAATCCTCCACTGAAAGCCGTAGCTCTATGTTCATGGGAACATCCCCGAAGAGCTTTCCCTCCATCCGCAGGAAGCAGACTTTGTTGTCTTTTTGCCAGGGAACGTAGTCGCTCGGGCCGATATGGATGTTCTCGGGGTCGAGCCTTTGCCCGGCGACCGATTGAACCGCCTCTGTCTTCGAGACTCTCTTTGACGAAAGCAGGTGGTGATTGAGCATATTGAGAAAGTCGGTATTCCCGCCGGTGTTGAGCTGATAGGTGCGCTCGAGCTTGACACCTCTCTTGTTGAAAAGGTCGGTGAGAATCCGGTGGGTGATGGTCGCGCCGAGCTGTGCCTTGATATCATCGCCGATGACCGGCAGGTTTTTCGCCTTGAATTTTTCGCTCCATTCCGGATCGCTCGCGATGAATACCGGCATGTTGTTGACAAAACCGATTCCGGCTTCGAGAGCACACTCGGCATAGAACTTAACCGCCTGCTCCGAGCCGACGGGAAGATAGTTAAGCAGCATATCGGCTCCGGACTCCCGGAGTATCTGTACAATACCTTCCTTTGTAGCCTCTTGTTCGTCTCCAACGACAAACCGGTACTTCTCGTCATACTCCTTCAAATGTTCCGCGACACCATCCATCACCCTTCCCATCTTCACCTTGATACCGGTCATTGGTAGATCCTGACAGAATATTGTGGTGCAGTTGGGAAGAGCGAAAATCGCCTCCGAAACATCGTGCCCGACTTTACGTTTGTCAACATCGAACGCAGCAACCACGTCAATATCGTACGGTTTGTAACCGCCGAGGTCCCAGTGCATCAGGCCAATCGCATCTTCCTTGCTCTTGCCCTTATAATACGATATGCCCTGTATGAGCGAGCTTGCACAGTTGCCGATTCCTGTAATAGCAATTTTGATGTTCTCCATGCGCTCCTTCCTTTAATTCGATATTTTTCTATGTGCTTTCTATAGTATAGTAATATCGACGGCGAGAAGATACTCATATCCTGATGACAACATACCGTTAGCGACTCCGGCAGAAAAAAGACCATCTCTGCGGATTTTTTCGAGACGTCACCTATGCGGGACTACTCTTACTGGCGGGTAGTGCTCGTATATGGTTTGTATTACACTAGTATGAAATTCGTTTTTTAGTATACAGATTTTAAAAGCAAAAATCAATAAAATTTGGGCGGTACTGTCGTCAGGTGAATTATTCCCTGCAGCAGGCGGCTTGTCCGATGATCGCTGCTGGATACTTCACGAAAACCGATTATTCAAATAGTATACCACAAATACGGGTCCCGGGGGGTATTTTTTTTCGTTTGCCTGTACTTATTACCGGGCATGGCACCCCAAACAGGTAAAAACTTTTTCTGTGACGCTGTTCCCGTCCCGCCGGACTGTTTGCTGTTTCCCGGGAACGGTCATCATCGACGTTCTTTCGATTTCATTTTCCTCGCGTACTCTTCTCACCCCCTGTAAAAAAAGGTTTCCCATAATATTCCCCATAGTAATCCGATATAATACTTGTAAATTCATTCATAACACGTTATTATATAATATATATGCACATAGAATTTGGAAGAGGCTCAGTAGTTTATTAACAGGATGCTCGTGAATTTTGACTCATTATATATTTGAAATAGGGAATCCCGGTTAACTCATATATCTAAAGGATATCGTATGTATTACACACACATCGCTATGGTACGCACTTTGATCGTCACGGGAATCGGCGTAATCGGCGTACTTCTGTACTCTCCGCCGGGACTGGCGGATGAATCTTCCCGAAGCTCCCTCGTCTATCCCGGACGGGACGGCAGGCTTGTTTACCATCCCGACGAACGCGGCGACATGATTCCCGACTTTTCACATGCAGGTTACATGGGCGGCGGAATCGCGCTTCCGCATATGCCTGTCCGCGAAACGCTCTACCCCGGAAGTGGCGCCGACGCCGAACGTATCCAGAACGCCATCGACCGGGTATCCGCTCTTCCACAGGACGCGTACGGATTCAGGGGAGCGGTCCTTCTGAAAAAGGGTCAGTACAACTTGGAAAAACCCCTGAGAATCGCGGCGAGCGGCGTGGTACTGCGCGGCGAGGGCGCGGGTGACGACCGGACTGAACTGGTTGGTCTCGGCGCTATCAGGGACCGGGAACTTTTCGACCGCCATTCGAATGTGAACCTGGTTATCATCGCCGGTGAGCACGACAAGATGGAAGTTTCAGGTTCCGCGGCTAACATCATCGACGAGTACGTCCCGGTTGGCGCCCGCACCTTCAGGACAGGACAAACCGGCGCCTTCAGGACCGGTGACACAGTCATCGTGCGCAGGCACGGAAACATGGACTGGGTCAGGGAAATGGGCATGGATCTTGAGAATAAAGACTGGGCATGGAAACCTATGAAACATGATTTCGACCGTATCGTGACCCGAATCGACGGTGACAGGATAACCATCGACGCCCCCATAACGAATGCCATCGACGCGCGTTGGGGCGGCGGAGAAATCATCAAATATACGGATGAGGGCCGGATCAGGCAGGTCGGCATCGAAAACCTCCGGGGCATATCTGCGTTCGATCGGACCGTGGTGCGCTCGGATTACGGCAACATCGACCGGTACCCCTACATCGGTGAAACATACTACGCCGACGAGGACCATTACTGGAATTTCATATCCATCGACAACGCCTGCAACGTATGGGTGCGCGATGTGACCGCCCTCCATTTCGCTAACAGCACCGTCTTTATGGCGAAAGGCGCGAAATGGGTCACTGTCCAGGATTGCACCACCAGTGAACCGGTGTCCTTCGCTGCGGGCGTGCGGCGTTTCACCTATCAGATCAGGGGACAGCTCTGCCTCGTTCAACGGTGTTTCTCGGACAAGGGGCGTCATTCGTTCGTCCTCTGCGATCCGACAGCCTGCGGCCCCAATGTATTTCTGGACTGTGTGGCGACACGGCCCTATTCGAGCAGCGAGCCTCATTCGCAATATGTGGTCGGCGCGCTCTTCGACAATGTCAAAGCGCCGCTGACAAGCCATTTCTGGAAAGATATAGCATTGATGGGCTGGGCGGGCGGGAACTGTGTTTTTTGGAACTGCGAGGGCATGTACCTCGTTCAGAAACCGCCGACAGCGCAGAATTACGCCATCGGTCATGTCGGAATCCACGCCTGCGTCTTCAACACGATTTGCATCGATTATTCACTCGAGGACGGTTTCATCGAATCGTGGGATACCCCTGTGGAGCCCCGAAGCCTCTATCTCAAACAACTCGAAGACCGGCTCGGAAAAAGTGCTCTCACGGCTATCGGGGCGGAATGAGTATTTTTTGATCCTGCCGGGGTGAGTTTGACTGCACGAGACATTCACGGTGGAACATTTTTAACAGAATTGCTGCGAAATCGTTCTATCCGCGCCAGCAGTTCTGTTTAAAAACGCTGCTGAGTACATTCTCTGGATAGGTGTCGCTTAAATGTGATATTACACTGTTTTTCAAGCAGATACGCAGCACTATTCACCGATCGGCATGAAGAAAATACTTGCGAAAATACGCGAATAAGTTAATATTCGTATATCTACAATATTATGGGGAATATCGTTTATTTATATATTTGGCAGGGGAATATCAGATTATAAGGTTCAGAACAAGTAATTGTATCATAAAAAATATCATACCATATATTACCCGGAGAACTTTTTACCGCAGGATAGTAGTGATAAAGAACTGATTGCTTGAGTTCGAGACCGTTCAATAGAGTTGTATGAATCCGGTTACTACATCATGAATTTGACAGGGAGAATAATGGTTATAATTAGTAACCATGATGAAAAAAATTCTCCATGAAAAACTCATACCTTCACGCGGTAGGTTGCTATGAAAAAATTCCTTCTGATCCTGTTGCTTCTCGTGGAAATCCTCTACCTTGCCTGTGATCTCGCCGTTTTCAAACCTGAAGAAGTCACTGTGGGCGAGGGAGTCGCCCAGAGCTCTCAGGACTATATCCCCCTGGTGGTTAAGGCAAAATGGAGCCGCACATCGACACAGGTAACCGTCGAAGGGCCCCAGCCGTCGGTCACCCACGCCTATAGTATAACCGATACCGTATCTGTCGACGGTCGCGTGTACTTTGAGTATGTCCGGGACAACGGCGTTTCATACATGCGGTTGGAAAACAATAACCTCTACATCATCGATCAGGGTGAATTCAGCGAGGATTTCCCGCTCAAGCCGACACTACCCTCAAAAACAGCCGCTGAGGAACTGACCTTCCTCCGGTTCGGTGTCCAGCCGGATACCGAGTGGCCAATAACCTCCGGATCTGAAGAATCCGTGGCGGGAACATTGTCCTGGACTGTTACCGGAAAATTTCTCGGCATCGAAGATGTGTACGAGACGGTCGGTGTTTTCGTCGAGTGCGCGAAATTCTATATCATGAAGACAACCACCTTTACCTCCGACCTCGAGCCGACGGCCACCTGGGCGGAAAACACGATGATATGGGTAGCCCCCGACATCGGTTTTGTAAAAGTACTCACCACCAAGAAGAATGGGGAAACGATCGTCGAAACGATAACCTCCCTTCTCGATACATATTCCATTCCGGACAGAACGAAAGTCTACAAAATTTCCGGGCTTGTCACCGATGGACTCGGCGGGGGTATCGACAGCGTTCTGGTCACCCTCACGGGTGATTCCACCTACACGGTTACCACCGACAGCCTCTTCGTCTTCCATGACATCCCGAAAAGCTCCTACACGATTGTGCCATTTAAGAAGGGTTACCTGTTCGAGCCCGAATCCCGGCAGGTCAATGTCGCCGGGCAGGACATCTCCGGCCAGAATTTCACCGGCACCTTTATTCCCGATACCTACTCGGTCTCGGGAATTATCGCCGACGCCGCCGGATTCGGCATCGAAAATGTGCTCGTGACCCTTGCGGGCGATTCCACCTATACGACCACCTCGGACAGCCTGTATCTCTTCACGCTGATTCCAAAGGGCGCCTATACGCTCACGCCAACCCGCGACGGGTACCTCTTTGACCCTCCGGGCAGGGAGATAACTGTGGCGGACGAGAATCTGGTTTCCCTGGACTTCACCGGCGCACCCGAAATCATTACCCATGCCGTGGCCGGCTCAGCTCTTGATTCCGAGGGCTTCGCTGTCGAAGACGTCCTCTTCACCCTCGCGGGCGACACCACCTTCACGGTTACCGCCGCCGGGGCGTTTACCTTCTCCGGTATTCCCGATGGCGACTATACGCTCACACCGTCGAAAGAAAACTGGGTATTCGATCCCCTCTCCCACGAGATTACTCTTGCCGGCGCGGACATATCCGATCAGGACTTCACCGGCGCTCCGCTTCCGCCCACGTTTTCCATCACGGGCACCATCACCGATGCCGGGGGAACCGCCTTTCCCGATGTCACGGTCACCATCGCAAACGGCGAGGTCTATACCACCGCCTCGGGCGCGGACGGCTCCTATGAATACAGCGGCCTTCCGAACGGCGCCTATACGGTGACACCCCTGAAGGACGGCTACACATTCGAACCGGCGGAACGAGAGCTCACCATCGCCGATGCTGGCGTTTCCGGCCTTGACTTTACCGGCACTGTTTTACCGCCGCCAACCTATGCGATCTCGGGCATCGTCCGGGATGCCGCCAACACGGGCATTGCAGACGTCGCGGTTTCCCTCTCCGGCGTCGGCGTGTACACTACCGGCGCGGACGGCTCGTTCCTGTTCGTTGATGTGCCGAACGGCGCCTATACCCTCACGCCATCTCTGGCGGAGTACACCTTCGATCCTCCCGCACGGTCGGTCACCGTCGCCGATGAAAACGTGGCTAACCAGGACTTTACCGGCTCACCCGTTATCCCGACGTTTTCGGTCTCGGGTATCGTCCGGGATGCCGCCGGTACGGGCCTTGCGAATGTCTCGGTTTCACTTTCCGGCGTCGGCGTTTACACCACCGGTGCGGACGGCGCCTTCGTGTTCCCTAATGTTCCGAACGGCACCTATACCGTGACACCGTCTTTGACCGGCTATACCTTCGATCCTCCCGCACGGTCGCTCATTGTCGCGGGCGCAAACACGGCAAGCCAGGACTTCACCGGCTCACCCGTTATCCCGACGTATACGGTCTCGGGCATCGTCCGGGATGCCGCCAACACGGGCATTGCGAACGTCTCGGTTTCACTCTCCGGCGTCGGCGCGTATACCACCGGTGCGGACGGCGGATTCGTGTTCTCTAATGTTCCGAACGGCACCTATACCGTGACACCATCTTTGACCGACTATACCTTCGATCCTCCCGCACGGTCGGTCATTGTCGCGAGCGCAAACACGGCAAGCCAGGACTTCACCGGCTCACCCGTTATCCCGACGTATACGGTCTCGGGCATCGTCCGGGATGCCGCCAACACGGGCATTGCGAACGTCTCGGTTTCACTCTCCGGCGTCGGCGCGTATACCACCGGTGCGGACGGCGGATTCGTGTTCTCTAATGTTCCGAACGGCTCCTATACCCTGACACCATCCCTGGCGGACCATACCTTCGATCCCCCCGCTCGGTCGGTCACAGTCGCGGGCGCAAACGCGGCAAACCAAGACTTCACCGGCAACCCGGTCATCCCGACGTATACGATCTCGGGCATCGTCCGGGATACCGCCGGCACGGGCATTGCGAACGTCTCGGTTTCACTCTCCGGCGGCGGCGCGTATACCACCGGTGCGGACGGTTCCTACCTGTTCGCTGATATTCCGAACGGTTCCTATACCGTGACGCCGTCCCTGGCGGACTATACCTTCGATCCTCCCTCACTGTCGGTCACGGTCGCAGGCGCAAACGCGGCTAACCAGGACTTCACCGGCACGCCCGTACCGCGCACGTTCTCGGTTTCCGGCACGGTCACCGATACCGACGGCAACGGCGTGGAGAATGTTGTGGTGACACTTACGGGCGGGGCTTCCTCCACAACCGATGCGAGCGGCCAGTACGTCTTCGCAGATGTTCTTGAGGGAACCTACACGGTGACTCCCTCGCTGTTCGACCATTACTTCGATTCCGCATCCCGGCAGGTGACGGTCAGTGGCGCCGATGTCGCCGGCGTGAACTTCACCGTGCATGCGGTCATTCATGCGTTTGCCATATCGGGCACCATTCTCGACAGCGGCGGCACCCCTCTCGCGAACATAGCGGTCTCGCTCTCGAGCGGCGAAACCTTTACCACCGGTTCCAACGGTCTCTACACGTTCCCGGATATGCCGGAAGGCTCCTACACGGTGACTGCCGAGCACCCGAACTATGCCTTCGCTCCACCATCGCAGCAGGTGACCCTGAGCGGCGCCGATGCAACCGGGGTTAATTTCACCGGCACTCTTTTGACCTACGCCATTTCCGGGGCGGCGATCGATGCGCAGTCCGCGAAGGTCGCGGTCACCGGCGGCATTCCCGGCGTCACTATCTCACTCTCGAACGGCATGACCGCCATCACCGGGGAAGACGGCGAATATATCTTCACCGGCGTGCCAAACGGCGCCTACACGCTCACGGCTGAGAAAGACAGCTACAGCTTCGAGCCCGAATCGGCCACGCTCACGGTTGCGGGAGAGAATATTACCGGCCTGAACTTCCTCGGCACGCTCCATACGTTCTCGATTTCCGGGTCGGTCACTGCGGCGCTCGCCGCGAAGGTCGCGGTCGAGGGAGGAATTCCCGGCGTGCTGGTCAGCCTTTCGACCGGGATGACCGTCATGACGGATGAAGGAGGCGCGTTCATCTTCACCGGCCTTCCGAACGGCACGTATACCATTACCCTGTCGCTGGAAAACTACGCATTTGCAACCGAATCGTTCGAGGTCGTCGTCTCCTGGGCGGATGTCACCGGGCTGAACGTTACCGGCACCCTCCTGACCTACTCGATCTCGGGGACGATCACCGATGTCGCGGCGGCGAAAGTCTCCGTGCCGGACGATCTTGGTATTGGGGGTGTCGAGGTCACCCTGATCGGCAGCGACCTGACAAGCCGGTCATTCATAACCGACAGCGACGGGATTTATCATTTCGACAACCTCCTCAACGGTCTCTACCTCGTTACACCGGCGAAAGACCGGTACGTTTTCGATCCCGAACACCGTGAGGTTGTCGTCAAGGATACCGATGCGGCCGGGCAGGATTTCCTCGGGACGTACCAGCCGCCCACATTCTCGATTGCCGGAACGGTCACCACTTCTGGCGGAACCGGTATCGCGGGCGCCGCCGTATCACTCTCGTCGAGCGATGGGGCCGTTGCCGGTGCGACGGTGACCGATGCGAACGGGCAGTACCTCTTCTCCGACATCCTCGAGGGTACCTGGACTGTCGCGGCGAGCCACTTTGACTATACGCTATCGCCCGTACAGCGGGATGTTACCCTCTCCGGTGCGGATATGACCGGTCAGGACTTTGTCGGATCGCTGCTTCTGTTCACCATCTCCGGCACGGTCAAGAATGCCGCGAACCAGGCGATCGAGGGGGTCAGTATCACCCTGTCGAGCGGCGGCATCTCTGTTACCAGCGCGAACGGCTACTACGAATTCATCGGCATTCCAAACGGCGCCTATACCCTCACCCCTGCTAAGTTCGGGCATTCCTTCTCTCCCGCGATCCTGCCCGTTGTGGTGAGCGGCGGCAATGCCACCGGCCAGAACTTCGTCGCAACGATGCTGACCTTCAACATTTCGGGGACGGTACGCGATACGAACGGCGTGGGGATGGCTGATGTGGCGGTTTCGCTCTCGAACGGCAGCATCTTCATGACCGACGCAACCGGGGTCTACTTCTTTACCGCTGTCCCGGCCGGGAACTACACGATCATACCATCCAAGCTGAACCATGAATTCGGGCCCACGGTCCGTTCGGTTACCCTGGACTCCGCGGGCGCAACCGGGCAGGACTTCGTCGGCAGTCTGATGGCGCTCGAAATTTCCGGCACGGTCACCGATACCCTGGGTGTGGGCATCCCCGATGTCGTGGTCGTGCTCTCAACCGGCGATTCCCTCATGACCGCCTCGGATGGCGGATACGTCTTCTCCGACCTCCTGCCGGGAGCGTATATAGTTAAGCCTCACAAAGTGGATCTTGCCTTTACCCCCATCGAGAGATCGGTCGTCCTGACGACATCGAGCGCAACCGGGCAGGACTTCGTCGGCAGTTCGGCTGCGAAGTATACCATCTCCGGCCATGTTCTACAACAGGTTGTCGTCAAACCGGCACTTCCCATGAGACCGAGCGGCATCGAAGGAGTCCTCCTCACGCTCACCGGGGCCGGGACTCCCCTGACCTGCCTCTCCGACGAGGAAGGCTATTACGAATTCACCGATATCCCGAACGGCCAGTATACCGTAACGCCCACCTATGTGAATTTTACATACACGCCGGAATTCCAGGAGGTGACGGTGAACGGCGAGGACGTTGTCGATATTAATTTCATGAGCGTGTACGCCGGCGCCAGCGTTTCCGGCCGTATCGCTGCGTACGACGATGCTCCCATTCAGGGTGTTAATGTCACAATGCAGCCGTCAATAGGTTCGCCGGTCACCGTTCCCACGGACGCGTCGGGTCAGTACTCGTTCTCCGCCGTGCATATGGGCTACACCAACATCACACCATCCCTGGCGGGATACGATTTCGATCCGGTTAATCTCAGCTTCCTCATGCTGTATTCAGATGTAACGGATCAGGATTTCCTCGGCGGCGTCTCGGCGGATACGTACACAGTTTCGGGTACGATCACCAACGGCGCACCAGATTACGTGGGCATCTACGGTGTCGAGGTCGTCCTGACCGGGGCGGGCGATCCCCTCACCCATTATACGGATGAATCAGGGGTGTACGCATTCAGCTGCATTCCGAACGGCTCCTATGTTATAACACCGTCCAAGGTTGGTTTCGAGTTCGTCCGCGCTGACACCTCGTCGGCCTCCTACATCGCCCTCGATGTGACCGGTTCGGATAATACCAACAATGATTTTGTCTCCCAACAGTACACCATCTCCGGCTATGTTTTGCCGCCTGTCTCCAAGGCAGCAAAAGCCACGGAATACGATCTTGAAGTCGGTATTGCCGGTGTCCTCGTCACGCTCACCGGAGGCGGGACACCCCTGACTCAGGTCACCAATGTGGACGGCTACTACGAATTCGCAAATATCATAAACGGCCAGTATACCGTAACACCCACTCATACGAACTATACATTCTCGCCGGAGTTCCAGGATGTGACGGTGAGCGGGGAAAACGTTGTCGAGATCTATTTCTTTGGCACTTTTACCGGCTACAGCGTTTCCGGACGCATCGCGGTGTACGACGATTCGCCCCTTCAGGATGTTGAGGTCACGCTGGAACCGGAACTCAGCCCGCCGGTTACCGTTCTCACGGACTCTTCGGGTCAGTATTCTTTCTCCGGCTTGGATAGCGACTCTGCCACCATCACACCTGACTTGGAGGAATACAATTTCGACCCTGAATTCCTTTCTATTGAGGTAAGTGATTCGGATGTTACTGATCAGGATTTCCTCGGCGGCGATTATTATGATACGTACACGGTCTCGGGTACGATCACCACCGGCGAACCCGATTACGAGGGCATCGAGGATGTCACGGTCGTCCTGACCGGGTCGGGCATGCCCATCACCCGTTATACGGATGATTCAGGGGAGTACGTGTTCAGCTGCATTCCGGACGGCGAATACGTCATAACGCCATCCATGGAAGGCTTGGAGTTCGTCGACGCAGAGATTGTCTCGAATTCCTACATCAATATCGGGGTGGTCGGCACGGATGAAACCGATAATGATTTCATCACGAAGCGGTATTCCATCTCCGGCACGATCCGTGATGTCAAGGGCAACTTTGTCTCCATCGTTCCCCTGGTGCTTTCGGGCGACTCCGATGATTCTGTCATGGCGGACCAGGACGCTGTGTACACGTTCGAAAATCTTACGCCCGGCTCTTATACCGTCGAGGTCGATCCCGAGTATACCGGTGTAACCATTACGCCGTCGAGCATTGATGTCACTATCACCGTCAGCGATGAAACCGCCGCCGACTTCGCGTTATCGTACTCGATCGAGGGATATGTGGACGATTACTGCTCCCAGCCTCTCGAGGGTATCACGGTGCGTCTATCCGATCTCGCTTCGACAGTAACCGATGCGGACGGTCACTATATTTTCACCGATCTCGGCAGGGGCACGTACAATATGTGGGTAGACGATCCCTCGCGGGATTTCCCCAGCGGCCTGATCTACATCAATCTCCAAAACAAATCCGATGTTAACTTCCAGGAATACACTCCCGCGTCGGTTTACACAATTTCCGGCAAGCTTGTCGGGTCAGACGGTATTGAAGGCGTTCTGGTCGACCTGATGTTCGAGGGCGAGCCCTTCATGAATGTCCATTCCGATTCCCAGGGCTTTTATGTATTCACCGCTGTCCCTGGCGATGAATATACCGTCGTTCCCATTAAACCGTCATTCTCATTCCCCACAGCTCCTGCCATTGTCTCCGGAGCGGATGTTTCGGTACCCGATATTACCGGAACGTACCCCCAAAATATTGTTTCCGGATTTGTATTTAATATTGCGCAGGAAAGTCCGGCTTTCGGCGCACCTGTCGGGCTGTTCGACCTCTCAATGGAACTGATTACTCCCGTCGTGACAGATAATTGGGGCTTCTACGCGTTTACCGCCATTCCGGACGGCGACTATTACATCGTTTTCGGCGTCGGCGGATTCATGCTCCCCATAATCAGGATCAGCGTGTCCGGCGGTAACGTAATCGGCCAGACCGCGGAATTAGCGGGAGGGGAAGTGTAGTAACCGAAGAAGCGTACCATAAAAAACGAAGGGCAACCGGAAAAACGAGAAGGGATAGATAGCTACCGGGCATACTACCATACGAGAGGAATACTGTGGCACGTGAAACACTATACTACAAGATCGGGAAGAAAATCGGGTACTGGTTCGCCGCCAACCGTGATATGCTGGTCAAGCAGATCATCACAGGCGCCGCGTCGAAGATACCCATCATCCGCTGGCTGCGGAGGTTTATGTGAGTGTGCGCCGCCCGCAGGGGTGCGCCGCCCGCAGGGGTGTGCCACCCGTGGGAGTGTGACGGCTGAGATGCCGCGACGCTCCTATCCACACGCTCCGGTCACCCTCCGGACTCTTTCGCCCGGCGGATCAGGGCCCTGAATTCCGCAACCTCACGGTACACATCGTCCGACGAGACCACCGCCGAAATGGCAACCGCGGCATCCGCACCGGCTCGGATGACCTCCGCCACGTTCGCCTTGGAAATCCCCCCGATGGCAACGATCGGAATGCCGATACGCTCCCGCACGTCGGCAATCACGGCTATCCCGCAGGCGGCTCCCGCATCGTCCTTGGTACTCGTGGCGAAGATGGGGCTCAGCCCGACATAATCCGCGCCCAGTCGTTCCGCCTCAACCGCTTCGGCCACATCGTGCACGGTGACCCCGATGATTTTCCCGGGGCCGAGAAGCCTGCGTGCCAGCCCGTACGGCATGTCGTCCTGCCCCACATGAACGCCGTCCGCATCGACCGCCAGCGCCACATCGACCCGGTCGTTCACGATGAACAGGGCGCGGCCCCGCGTGATGTCCCCGATGGCGCGGGCTTCCTCGATCATGGCGCGGGTGCTCCCGGCTTTCTCCCGGTACTGGACGATCACGCAGCCAGCATCGACCGCACGCCGCACATCGTGCAGGGTGCCGCTCCTGCTGAGCCCGGAATCGGTGACCAGGTAGAAATCCATCTCCCGCAGTTTATCGCTCCTCGACATGCGCCATCCTTTCCACTGTTGCACGGCCGAGATTATGAAGCTCGTCGAACAGGTTGACCTTGAAGCTTCCGGGCCCGCGGGAACGTTCCGCCGCGAGTTCCCCGGCGATACCGAAGCACGAAAGCGCCGCCGATGCCGCACAGGCGTAATCGGGCTCGACTCCCGCAAACGAGCCAATGACCGACGCCGCCATACAGCCGGTGCCGACGATGCTCCCCATCATCTCGTGG
>CAYWBT010000018.1:0-27347 GCA_964456585.1 uncultured bacterium | reverse complement strand
GCGGCGACTCACCGCCATGCTTGACACCCTCCAGCATACCAGCACCTTCGCCTACCTGATCCCCGGCGGCAAACGGGAAGGGCGGTTGGGAACGGTGCGAGAAGCGATTACACGCGATCCCTCGCCGTTCCATGCGTTTCTCACCGATACATATGGTTCGGTCGGGGAGCTGAACAGCGTCTGGGGCACTGATTTTTCCTCCATTACCGAGGCAAAGATATGCTCTCTCGAAGAGGCGGCATCGACCGGCTCATTCACCTCATGGCGCGACAGCAAGCGGTACGAATCAGAGGTGCTGTCCCGTCTGTATACCCTGAGTCGCACAACCATCGCCAGCAGGGATTCAACCGTGAAGGTGGGAATGATTCCGCCCCGTTCACTCACCGACGATTGTGCTCTGTGGGCGAGCGGTCTGCTGGATATGATTGTGGCACCCTACCCGACGGACTTACGGAAACCTTTTGCTGACGCCGATGCCGCCCTGATCATGTCCCCGGAGCCGAAGGATGCGTTAACCGGTTTTCTGATCCACGGTGATTCAATTTTCGCCGGTTCTGAAAACCTCCTGCGTGCCGCACCCTGGCAGTGTCTCTTCGCCGGGATGAACAGCATCTGGTGGGATGCCATGTCAGGCAGCATCGGTTCGGCGGTGTACCCCGATCATTCTATCAATCCCGCCTTTTCAATCGTTGCCGGGGAAACACGCGAAATCCGGACAGGTATCGACCGGCTGCTTCTTGACAGCACACGTCAATCGCACGGTATCGTGATACTCTGGAGCGATACTTCTCTCCTCGCATCCCGGACATCGGTATCAGGCGGCTCCCTCGATCAATCACCTGCCGTCTCTCCGCTCAGTCCGGCGGAAAAATCGGCGAAGTCTTTCTATCTCGCCTGCCGTGATCTGGGGTATACGCCAACATTAGCGACCGAGGAGGAGGTGCGGAATCATAGCCTGAGCGCCACGGGATGTTCGCTGCTTATACTCCCCCTCGCCCAGGCACTTCACAAGGAGACCATCACGCAGATCAGAGCGTTCCTCTTGGCGGGCGGAACGGTGATCGCCGACAGGAGACCAGCGGTCATGGATGATAATCTCACCATGAGAGAAGCCGGCGGCACCCTGGACGACCTGTTCCGCATTCAAGAGGGTACTGACAGGATTTCGCCTGTCGCCAGCGGCACCCTCATCATCACGCCTGCGGGAGCCGAGAGCGGTATATCGACGGATGCGACTGCCGCTGCGCTCGAGGCCGATCCTTCAGTCACCGCATCCGAAGGCGCCGAAGTACTCGCCGCGGTCGGTGATATGCCGGCGGTAATACGAGATGCCGAGGGGAACGGCTACAGTGTATTTCTCAACATGTGCTGGGAGCAATATGGGGACCTGCGTAATCGCGAGGCTGGCGAGGCACTCCGGACAGTTCTCGCCTGGTGCATCGAGGGCGCCGATCCGGGACCGCTCCCTGTGCGGGTAAAAGACACCGACAATCATGATGTGTTCACCGTTCACCCATCAATGTTCACCGATGGTAACGGCGTGTATATCGGTCTTGTGCGTGACGATTCGTGCCGGAACGACACCGATGTCTTCACGCTCGAAATTAACCGGTCGGGAGAGCGGCAATTCATCTACGATGTCCGGGAACGAAAATTCCTGGGCGCAGTCACCACACTTCCCCTCAACCTCCCACCTGGTGGCGCAAAACTGTTCGCACTCATGCCGTACCGGGTAAGAACTATCGATCTTTCGGTGCAGAAAACAATTATGAAAATCGGCGAGAACACAACCTTCACCCTCGCCATCGTACCCCAGGAGGATGTGCCTCCCGGGCATCACGTTATCTACCTGACTGTCCGGGGTCCGGATGGAGAGGAACGGCGTTCCCTGTCACGTTCGTATACTGCTGAAAACGGCCGTCTGGAAGCGTCGATTCCCATCGTGCTGAGCGATCCTCCCGGCAGATGGGTCGTCGAGGCACGGGATGTCGCAACTGGGAAAAGCGCCGAGCGGGCGTTCATGGTCATGCAGTCTGATCGTACCCTGGTGAAGTGATACTCGGAGCCATCCGGGGGATAAACAACCATGGCACCGATCTGTTTACTGCAATACTTACCGTCAATTCCTGCCCGGCAAAAACAATCCCGACATCGACTATTTCTGCTGTTTGAGCGCGTTGATCTGGGCTCTGAGATCGGGAATCGAAGGATTGAGTTTGAGAACCTGTTCAAACATGGCGATCGCCATGTTTTTATTCCCGTCCAGCAGGTAGAGATTGCCCAGTTCGAGGTACCCGGGGACATGGGTGGGCATGATAGACAATCCCCTCGTGTACAGGGAGATAGCCTCCGGTAGTGTCTGCCGTTTCACCCCGAGAACACCGCCGAGCATGAAGCAGACCACCGGATTGTTCGGATTCATGGTGTAGACGGTTCGAAGGGCGTTTTCCGCCCGGTCAAATTCACCCGTGCTGACGTATACAATACCGAGATTATGGAGCACGCGGATATCACGCGGTGTAATTTTCAGGGCATACTCCAACTCCTCTTGCGCCTTTTCAATCTCTTCCCTTTTCAGGTAGATCGAGCCGAGAAAATAGTGGGCATTGGCCCGTTCTGAGCCGAGCTTGATTGCGGTTTCGAACTGTCGTATCGCCGCATCATACTTTTCATTCGAGTAGAGCAGTTCTCCCATTCCCTCATATGCTTCCGCATACCCGGTATCAAGCTTGAGAGAACTCTCAAACGACGCGCGTGCCCGGTCGTACTCCTTCTGGCTGAGGTGGAGCATACCGAGATAGTAGTGGAGGAGGGGATCGTTAGAGTCGAGTTTCAGGGCTGCTTCGTATTCTTGTTTCGCATCCTCAGGCCGATTCATTTTTACCAGCAGGGAGCCGAGATTTCTCCGTGATGGTACGTACTTCGGATTGAGTTCGATGGATTTTCTCAGGGCTTCCTCTGCCTCTTCGTCGTTTCCCCGTCGGAACTGCTCTTCCCCTCGCCGATTGTACGATGAGTAGTCGATGAAGTGTTCTTCGATCCTCTCGAGCCCTCCCGGCATGATGGTCACGAATTCGGGCATATTACACGCACGATCACCGGAGGAAAAGCTTTCGATCAGAACCGGCGGGGAATCCTGACCGTTCTCATCAATGTGTGTCAGGAACAGCTCAGTATACGCAGAACGCGCCTTTGAAGAAAAGACAAGCCACCTGCCGTTCGGCGACCAACTGTGCCAGGAGTTCATTCGATCGGTATTGCACCGCATCGGACGTGGCTCCGCGGAAAAGTCGGCGGGCATGATGAATAACTTGCTGTCCGGCTGAAGCATCATGTAGCGGGCAGCCTGGCAGAATACGATCCATTTCCCATCCGGCGAATACCGGGCAAAGTAATTGCTCATATCGTTCCGGGAAGCCCCCGGGATCGGCTCCGGCGTGCCCCCGCGTCCTTCGTTGAAAGGAATCCGATACAGGTCGAACCGGCAGGAGGTACTGTCGGCGGGATTTTCAACATCCAGGTTTTCACCGAGGATTATCGCGGCCTGGTACAGGTTGAGAACTGCGTTTGTCGACCGGTCACGGGAGAGGGAGTCGTTGGCTGCGGCGCGGGCAAAGACGAGGTATAAGCCGTCGGGGCTCCAGGACGGATTCCCATGAACGAACCGGTCATCGTCCGCACCGGGGATTGGCCCGATCCCGTGCGTTTCCCGATCATAGTACGCCAGGATACCATACACAGGGAAAAAGGTGAGGGAAAACGCCAGATCGCTCCTGCCAAAGGCCACCACCCTGTCCCGGACAGCGGAAGCGACATACCTGCCATCGGGAGAGATGGCGGGGAGAAGACCAAAGGATGCCGCATCCTCACCTTTTTGATCGTCATTCCATGATATCAGCATATCCGGTGTTAGTGAGATACGCGGCCGAACCGGTGTCATCGCGTACGAACCCCCATCGCCGGCTGCATCGACATTCATGCCCAGCACTCGGCTGTCGCGGGTGAATGAATGACAGCTCGCACAGACCGGCAGATCACTCATGACAACCGGGGGCCGTTCACGCGCGGTAAGGTCTCCGAGGCGCCACTGTACCAGTTCCGGCTTCGCGGAGGCGAAATCGTACGGCAGCGGCACATCGCGGTAGAAAATCGATGCACCGACAGAATCGGCCGAGGTGGCGATCACGACAGAATTTTCCGAGAGCGGCTTGAACCGGGTAAGAATCCTGCCGACAGGGGAGTTTTTTACCCCGTGGATGGTAATTGTGGCATGCCGTTCGATGGAGCGTTTCTTTATCGTTTCCCAGATTTCGGCAGGAGGCGACCACTTCGCTGTATCCGTCCGGCTGGACAACGGTTCGCCGCTGTCCTCGAATGTTACCGTGATAGCCCATGATTCGGCACCGGAATCGGTGTCCTCCCAGCGGAACGTGGGCGGCGCAATCTCCGGCGGAAACACCGCATCATTATACGGGTAGGTAATGGTGATGGATTCCGGGGGAAAGATCGGCAGCGTTGCGTAGAGAACGGCGATTGCAACGATACCGAGTGTTATGGCCACGGCGATTTTTACTGAACTTTTTATCATCCACTCCATCCTCTCGGGGTAACTACTCTTCACATCAATGAGATGCACGACCATGGCGAATGCCCGGAAATACACTGCCCAATGCCCGCGGGGAGACGGTCATGAGGAACGCAGTATAATATAGCGCAAGAAAATACAAAATTGAACAATAAAAATTGTAGCGACTTCCTGTTTTATTTGACTATACTTGTGAAAAATAGTATATTTAAACGATAATTTATGAATAGAAATGATAGGAAGTATCCCAGCAGGCGATTCACTCCATGGAGGGGCACGTGAGTATCACAGAAATGGATAAGCTATACAATCCCGAGGCGGTGGAAAAAAAATGGCAAACTACCTGGATTGACAATCATTTGAGTCATGCCGAACCCGAAGATGGTAAAGAATCGTACTCAATCGTTATTCCCCCTCCCAACGTTACCGATAAACTGCATGTCGGTCATGCCCTGAACAATACCATACAGGACATCCTCATTCGATTTCGAAGAATGCAGGGATTTGTCACCGAGTGGATGCCGGGTACTGATCATGCGGGAATTGCTACCCAGAATATTGTCGAGCGCAAAATAAAAGCCGAGCAGGGAAAAACTCGCCAGGAACTCGGGCGCGAGGCCTTCCTCGAAGAAGTATGGAACTACAAGAAACAAAAAGGCGGCACGATTATCGAGCAGCTGAAACGGATCGGTTGCTCCTGTGACTGGGACCGTGAGCGCTTTACCATGGACGACGGGCTCTCCGAAGCGGTCACCGAAGTGTTTATCAGGTTGTACGAACGGGGTCTCATCTATCGGGGCAAATACATCATCAACTGGTGTCCACGGTGTCATACCGCGCTGTCCGACGAAGAGGCCGAGCACGAGGAAGTTTCGGGACATCTCTGGTATATCCGCTACCCCGGGAAAGATGGCACTCCCGGACTGACCGTGGCAACGACACGGCCGGAAACCATGCTCGGTGATGTCGCCGTTGCGGTTAACCCGAATGATGAACGGTACCGCGACATGATCGGCACCTCGCTCATCCTGCCCATTAGAAATCGTGAAATCCCCGTGATCGCCGATGATTTCGTCGATCCAAAATTCGGAACCGGTGCGGTCAAGGTAACCCCGGCGCACGATCCGAATGACTTTGAAATCGGGCAGCGTCACAACCTCGAACCCATCAATATCATGAACGGCGACGGCACCATGAATGAGCTCGCCGGGAGTGGGTTCAACGGTCTTTCACGCGAGGAAGCTCGTGAAAAAGTTATCCAAATCCTCGAAAGAGAAGGATTACTGCTCAAGGTCGAGGATCACGTTCATGCGGTCGGACACTGCTACCGCTGCCATACGGTTACCGAGCCGTACCTTTCCAGCCAGTGGTTCGTCCGGATGAAACCCCTCGCCGAACCGGCGATCGAAGCGGTGAAATCCGGCAAAATCACCTTCCATCCGGAACGATGGACCAAGGTATACCTCAACTGGATGGAGAACATCCGCGACTGGTGCATTTCACGGCAGCTCTGGTGGGGACATCGCATTCCGGTCTACTATTGCGGGGAATGCGGGCACCACATGGTCTCGAAAACACCGGTGACAGGTTGCGACTCGTGCGGCGGGTCAACTATCTCACAGGACCCGGACGTTCTCGACACCTGGTTCAGCTCTTGGCTCTGGCCGTTCTCCACCTTTGGCTGGCCGGATGAGACGCCTGAGTTGAAAGCCTTCTACCCAACGAACATCCTGGTGACAGCGAGCGAGATCATATTCTTCTGGGTGGCGCGTATGATCATGGCGGGCCTGGAATTCAGGGGCGACATTCCGTTCTCCGATGTCTACATTCACGGCACGGTGCGTGACGAAACTGGTCGCAAGATGTCGAAATCCCTTGGTAACGGCGTTGATCCGCTCGAGGTTATCGGATCCCACGGTGCCGATGCGCTTCGCTTCAGCATAATGGTTATCACTGCACAGGGGCAGGATGTGTTTATCTCGTACAGTCGCGAAGGTGAGAAGGAGAAGGAGCACAACACCTTTGACATCGGAAGGAATTTTGCCAATAAGATATGGAATGCAACCCGACTGATTGTCACGCTTGCCGGCGGCGAGATTGCGCGGACGGGCAACGGTAAAATTGAGCTCGCCGATCGCTGGATACTCTCGAAATACAACCGCACGGTCGGCCAAGTGACCGATCTGCTTGATACCTATCGTTTCAACGAAGCCGCGCTCCTGCTCTACGATTTTATCTGGCACGACTTCTGCGATTGGTACCTTGAAATCATCAAGCCGCGGGTTGAGTCCGGCGGAGATCAGCGTGCGTATGTCCTGAGAAACGCCGCGGGGATTTTGGCAGGATCGATGCAGCTTCTCCACCCGATCATGCCGTTCATAACCGAGGAATTATGGCAGCGGCTGACCGCTGTTCTCGGTGAGAAACCCGCGGACAGCATCATGATCTCCCCCTGGCCGATTGTCGACACCTCGGTTCTCGATCCGACCATCGAACGGCACATGGAGATAGTGAAATCCCTCATCGGTACCATTCGAAACATCAGGAACGAGATGAACGTCCCCCTCAGCAGGAAAGCCGAGGTGGTGGTCGTACCGTTTGATGACGAACAGAATGAACTCTTCTTTGAAAATATGTCGTACATTCTTGATCTCGCCACGGTCAACAACCTGAAGCTTGACAGCCGGGCAACCCGCCCGGCGAAGTCTGCCGCAGGCATCTCAGGTGGAAACGAAGTATTCGTCCTGCTCGAGGGGCTCATCGATTTCGAGAAGGAACGCAATCGTCTCCAGAAAGAAATCGACCGGCGCAGAAAGTTTGTCATCGGTATTGAAAAGAAGCTGGAAAATCCGGGATTTCTGACTAAAGCACCGCGGGAGGTCATCCAGACGGAACGCCGTAAGCTTGAGGACACTCGCCATGATCTGGAAAAACTCACCGTGAACCTTGCAACGCTCGGGGAATGAGCATGGAACCGTATGCCGCACTCATCCTGTTTTCCGGCATTGCGGAATTGGATACCACCTGCGGACCGCAAATACTCGTCTCTGAACCGATCGTGACCTGCACGGTTTTGGGATTGCTGTTCGGCAATCCTGCGCTTGGACTTTTGCTCGGGATTCTTTTTCAGTTCCTCTGTCTCGGCTATCTCCCTCTGGGCGGGGAACAATTCACCGACGTCAACATGGCGGCGTTTATTGCAACAGCATCGCTCTTTACCGCGTCACGGTTATTCGGGCTTGAAGGAGCCGCGTTACATGCAGCTATGATGCCGGTTATGATCTACGGTGTTGTTATTGGCCGCCTCGGTATCATCCTGCGAAACGCTGAACGACGGATGAACGGCGCACGAAGTTTGAAATACATCGAAGCTCTCGGAGCAGGAATGCCGGTGTCTCCCGCACGGACACACCTGGCCGGCATGGCGACCGCTTTTTGTAAGGGAGTACTCATGACCCTGATACTCGTTCCAGTGGGAGCAGTGTTGTGCGGGATCGTGAAGTATGTCCCCGATATGGCGCTTAAGAGCATGGCTGCTGCACCCCTGCTTGTGTGGGGAGCTGTGTCGGCGTCGGCGACAGGGTTCTACTGGAAGAAGGGGAGATCACTATTCATCGTAGCCGGTTCGATAGGCGGGATTTTATGGATGCTCATTGCCACGCAATAAAAACGTTGCGGTTGAGAACACTTTTGAATGTATATTTTAGGAGTTTCTTCACCCAGGGTTCCTTTTCACCGAGATACTGTCAAAACCTTGGATTCGCGTTCTGCATGAACCCCATCGGAAACGAGATATGGACGCGTGACGAGGATTTCCGGAATTTCCTCAAGCGCCACAGCGAGTACTATAACGGTAATCCGTTCATGTCAACACTCGTTATCGGTGCCGTAGCGAACATGGAAGAGAAGCTCCGTGACGGTGACGGAGTAACCGAGAACGATATTAGCCGTTTTAAACAAATTGTCGGCCCCGCAACCGGCGCGGCGGGTGACCGGTTTTTCTGGAGTAATCTGCGTCCGCTGGGCATACTGCTCGGTCTTCTGGTCGGTATGTTTTACGGGGTATGGGGAGCAGCGCTCTTTCTTGTGATTTTCAACGTTCCAACCCTGTATCTGAAGTGGCATTGGCTCGTCGCCGGGTATCGTCTCGGACCGAAAGTGGTCATAGAAATTAAAAACCCGAAGATTGACACGGCAGTCAAGGTTATGGAGGTTATGGGGAGTCTCATGGTAACCTTTCTGACCGTCGTGTTTCTTTCGACGAAGGATATCATTCACGGAGAGGTCTATATCGGTGCATTGGGACTGTTCATTCTCAGTATATTACTGCTGAAAAACAGGATCCCGCTCTCCTCTGTGTTTTTCCTTGCCCTGGTTGCCGCTGTGGTATTGGAAATGATACTGAATGTCATGTAAGCAAGCAGCACTCATAGTGGAACCAGTATCAGTCACTGTCCACCATCGTTTGTTGTGCTGTATACAGTTCGGAGCCACATCATGCATGGCGAAACGTGCGTGATACAATTCGTCTCAGGAGCAACTATTCACGTAAGTTCAGGGTATACCCTAGTGCCTATTCTTGAAAAAACCGTTAAAATTATCAATAAACTCGGGCTTCACGCACGTCCTACCGCGCTGCTCGTGCAGGAAACTTCCAAGTATCTTTCCACCATTGAACTGGAAGCGAACGGTTTGAAAGTCAACGGAAAATCCATCATGGGAGTCTTGATGCTCGCCGCCGCGTATAATAGCGATTTAAAAATATTTGCGAATGGTGACGATGCCGAAAAGGCGCTTTCAGGGATCGAGGCGCTCATCAAGAGTAAATTCGACGAGGAATAACTTTTTCATGGTACACCATCAGAGGAGATGATGTGAGTCCGGAAAAGAACAAACCAGACATGCGCGAATACACCGGGATTGCCGGGTCCCCCGGTGTCGCAATGGGACATGCCTTCATCTACGACGAGGCAAATTTCTGGGTGGATGAAAAGGATATCTCCCTCGAACAGGTCGAACAGGAAAAGGCTCGCTTCGCAACAGCACTGAAAGACGTTGTTAAGGACATAAAGGCCCTCAAATACAAGATAGAGCAGAAAGTGGGGAAAGAGGAGGCGGCGATTTTCGATCCGCATATCATGCTCCTCCAGGACGAGGCCCTCATCAAAGAGGTGTACGACCTGATTGAAACCGGCAAGAATGCCGAGTTTTCCTTTTTCCGCGTCATCCGTAAAATTATCAAGGCTTATCGGCGGGTAAAAGACGAGTACATGCGCCAGCGAATCGACGATATGACCGATATTCTCAGGCGTGTCCATACAAAGCTCCAAGGAAAGGAAATTAATCTCTTTTCCAATATCAAGTATCAGGTTATCGTGGTGGCACCAACTCTTTCCCCCACCGATACCGCAAACATGCACTCGGGAAACGTACTCGCCTTTGTGACTGATTTTGGGGGTATTACTTCCCACGCGACCATTCTCGCCCGTTCGCTCGGTATACCGGCGGTACTTGGTGTTAAAACCGCTTCCTCCGAGATATCGCCCGGTGATTTCATCATCGTGGACGGTGGCAGGGGCAAGGTGTATGTCAATCCCGATGATACCGCCATAGAGCAATACCGCAAGGACATAGAGAATATCCAGAAAATCCGGCAGGTTCTTGCCGAACTGCGGAACATTCCGGCGATCACCCTGGATCAGAAAAAAATCGGCCTTTATGCCAACATCGAGTTCCCCGAGGAGGTGCCCTTCGTCCATGAGAATGGAGCTGAAGGTGTCGGGCTCTATCGGAGTGAGTACCACTTTCTCAAGGATGACCGGATACCGACCGAGGAAGAACTGTTTGCCGATTACTTCAATGTCGCCGAAAACATGGCTCCCAAGCCGGTCATCATCAGGACATTCGATCTCGGTGGTGACAAAATATCACACTCGATCCCTACCGAGGCGGAGCTTAATCCCTTCCTCGGATGGCGGGCGATCAGAGTGAGCCTGACCATGAAAGATCTCTTTCGTACCCATCTCCGTGCAATTCTCCGTGCCTCTTCCCTCAGGAATATCAAGGTGATGTTTCCCATGATATGTTCGGTGGAAGAGTTGAACGAAGCACTGGAAACGCTCGAAGAGGCGAAGGATATGCTTCGGAGTGAGGGCCGCGATTTCGATGCCACTATTCCGGTCGGTATCATGATCGAAATACCATCCGCGGTCATGATGGCCGATCATATGGCGAAAAAGGTCGACTTCTTCTCCATCGGCACCAATGATCTCACCCAATATGCCCTGGCGGTTGACCGCACCAACGACCGTATCGCACAACTCTTCGAACCTCTTCACCCGGGGGTTTTGAAACTGATAAAAATGACCGTCGATGCCTCCCACGCGAATAAAATCCCGGTCGCAGTCTGCGGTGAAATGTCGGCTGATCCCCTGGCGGCGTTGTTACTTATCGGCCTGGAGGTCGATGAACTATCCATGGCACCAACTTTTGTGCCTTCGATCAAGCGTATGATCATGGATTCGAAGTATGCCGATGTTCAAAAAATTGCCCGGAAAGCGCTCGAACAGGAAACCGCCGCGGATGTGAAGAACATACTGAAAACGCACATACCGACAACGATTATGAATAGTAAATAATTGTCATTATAAGTTTATAAGCGAAAGGGATACTATGAAAGGTCACTACATTTTCACCTCTGAATCGGTATCAGAAGGACACCCGGATAAAATCAGCGATAGAATATCCGATAGTGTCGTCGATGCCGCCATGGCACAGGACCCCATGAGCCGCGTCGCTTGTGAAACGCTCTGTACCACCGGGCTCGTGATCATTTCAGGCGAAATCACGACGAAGGCTCACATCGACTATGTCACGCTTGCACGCGAGGCGATCCGCGACATCGGCTACACCGATAGCGATATCGGATTTCATGCTGACAACTGCGGCATTTTGACATCGATTCACCCACAGTCTCCCGATATCTCCCAAGGTGTCACCGAGGGCGAGGGACTCTTCTGCGGGCAGGGAGCCGGTGATCAGGGTATGATGTTCGGATTCGCGTGCGACGATACGCCGGAGCTCATGCCCATGCCGATCCAACTCGCCAACAAGCTGATTTACCACCTTGCCCAACTCCGGAAATCGGGTGCCATCCCCTACATCAAGCCGGATTCAAAATCGCAGGTCACCGTTGAATACGTTGACTGGCGGCCAAAGCGAATCAACGCGATCGTTATCTCCACCCAGCATGCCGCCGACGTTTCTCTTGAGACCATCAGGGCCGATGTGGAAGCCAAGGTCATCAGAGAAGTCATTCCCGCCGAATTGATCGATGATGATACGAAGATTTACGTTAATCCCACAGGAAGGTTCGTGGTGGGCGGTCCGCACGGTGATACGGGACTTACCGGTCGCAAAATCATCTGCGATAGCTATGGCGGCATGGGACGTCACGGCGGCGGCGCATTCTCCGGGAAAGACTGTACCAAGGTTGATCGTTCCGCCGCATACGCGGCACGTTATGCCGCAAAAAATGTGGTGGCTGCAGGACTTGCCTATAAGTGCGAAATTGCGCTGTCGTACGCTATCGGTGTCCCTGAGCCGATCAGTATCAACGTTGATACATTCAACACCTCCCAGGTCAGCGATGACGATCTGGCCAGTGCCGTCCGGGACTGCTTCGATTTCACCCCAAAGGGGATTATCGATTCGCTCAATCTGCGGCGGCCGATATATACCAAGACCTCTGCCTACGGCCATTTCGGGAAGAACGATCCCGATTTGACCTGGGAAAACACCGACAAGGTCGATGAACTGCGAAAAGTTTTAAAACGCTAAACGTGTGACCCTTGTCACTGAATTATCTAAGATTTGTTGGTACTTTGAGGGGAACTATATATCGATTCATGTACCACTTTTTTCTTGAGAACCGTTGTGAATTATAACGCGAAGGAGAACATCACATGAAATATCTCTATAAACCACGACAGTGCCTGGCGATACTCCTGGTGATGGCTGTTTTCATGACGGGATGTAACATTTTCAGCTTCACAACCGACATTGAGAAAACACCGACACAAAAAGCTGAAGAAGCGATTCGCGAGGGCAATTACCAGGTAGCCAGAGAGGAACTTGCCGACGCTGTTAAAGATTCGACCGACGCCTATGCCCTGTATCTCGATGCGAAGGCCACGCTCCATGAAGCGGGAGTGGATATCGTAAAGATAGTTGAATTCATAGAGGGTGAAGAAGTTTCTTCGGGTGATAGTTTCGGACTTCTGGCGTTTATCGACGAATATACGGACGAAGAGCAGACCATCTGGTACAAGGCAAACATGAAAGTATCGGCCAACCTCTCAAAAATATTCAATCAGAAACCCGACAAAAACAATCTGTTCAAACCAGACGATGTTGCACTCGGGTATTCTGTCTCAAATCTCCTATCCGGTGTACTCGGCATTCGTGACACCAATCGCGATGGTATCATCGATAACAACGATTTCAATCTAAACATCGAATTCAGCGAAGTCGATGATCTCTCCGGTTATGCCTTCGACGGCGGATCATATGAGGATGAATTCGGCAACGTTCAGAACTATAGCGGGCTTGAAATGTTCCTTGGCGAATATGCCAGCAAGGCCGGCACTCCCGTGAAGGAAATTGGTGTCAGCGGCTATGAGCCTGACGATATTAATGACCTGCTTGTTTTTGTTATGAACCTTCTCGATCAGGGAATGGGAAGTATACGGTCGCTTCTCGGCTCATACAACTCATCATTCGATACCCATGAGATCGAAGAATACGTTGCAATGATCGCCAGGATCATTAACTTCTACTGGTATGACGATGGCATCGATAACGACGGTGACGGGCGCATTGACGAAGAGACAATCAACGGTATCGATGATGATCATGACGGCTTTATCGACGAAGACTCCCACTATCATCCCGCCGATCCGACCGACGACCGTAATACACAGTACAACGCAATCTGGGAAAATTGGAGGGATCGTGGAAACGAGTAACCTTACCCTCAGACAAGGAGTTACCATTTTGAAAAACAGAATCGTTCTTATAGTCGCAGCCGGTTGTATGCTTTTCTGTTTCTCCGCACTAGCATCCGCGGATCAGACGGTCAGGTACCGAAACGCGAAGACGATCGCTGTCGGCGGAGCGAAGGTTGCTGGTGGTTTCGATTACAATGGCTTCGTCTATAATCCCGCCTTGCTCTCACGGGTGCATATCTTACGTTTTTCTGTCAATCTTCCTATCTCCCTGGATGAAGATATACTGGAAGTCAGTAAATTTATCAGCGACAATCAGGATAAATTTGAAAATTACGATGAATTGACATCGGATGACAAGACGGCATTCCTTGAGGATATGAAAGACATCGACAGCAAGTGGGGACGTCTCGCGGTTTCCCCCATGGTGAGTATCGCTACAAATATTAAGGGGTACGGCCTCGGATTGGCGGTGTATACGAACAACCTGGTCAACATGAAAGTTGATCGCGGGATCTATGAGCCTCGCGTCTGGGGAAGTGGTGGCATCGATTACGCAGTGATACTCGGCTTTGCGAAACCGCTCTTCTTCCTCTATCCCGGGCTGACAGTCGGTGCGAATGTCAAATATCTCAAGCGCCAACATGTGGATCTCTTCCAGATCCCGGCAAGTGATCTCGGTTCCCTGAGCGATACGATGAATCCCATCTTTGACGAAGCGAAGGAAACGGAGCGAAACACCTATGCCGTGGATGTCGGCGCACTCCTCGAAATTCCGGTGATCAATGCCGATGTCGGTGCCACCATGAAATCGATGGGCGACGGTCGCGGAGCTTCGCTCGATATTGGGATTGCAAAGCGTCTGTACTCGGACAGGATTACCATCCTGGCAGATTACCTTGATTTCTATGATAACAACAAGGAAAACGTTTTTAAGAAAATACACATGGGAGCCCAGTTCAAATATCTTTTCCTGGCTCTTCGCGGTGGATTTAACCAGGGATATCCCGCATACGGCATCGGGCTTGATTTCAGAATCTTCGACATCGACGCTGCATATTACACCGAAGAACTCTCCAAGGGTCCCGGCGTCGACGAAGACAACCGGTATATTGCCCAGATAAAGTTCGGTTGGTGATAACCGACCGACCGGAACGAAGTATATGGTACGGATGCTGCACAACCGGTACCGATGCACATCCTAACACAAAAGCCCCCTCTCTCCGAGGGGGCCTTTTGTTTTGAATGTCCAAACCGGCTAAACCGGCAGGCGTACAATTTCAGGTCATTCGAGAGCATTCATCGCCTGGCCAATGTCCGCAATGATGTCATCCGGGTTCTCCAACCCGACCGAAAGCCGGAACAGGTTATCCAGTATTCCGATTTCGTAGCGCTCCTCCCGGGTATTGTTATAGTAGGTAACAGTCGCGGGATGGGTAATGAGCGTCTCGGCACCCCCGAGTGAAGGACCAATATAACAGAGCTTGAGGTTGTCGAGGAACCGATTGGAGTCTGCGAGATCCCCGTCAAGCTCAAAGGTAACAACTGCACCGTACCCGTCCATTTCCCGCTTCGCCACCTCATGGTGAGGATGGCTCTCCAGCGCAGGATAGTAGCATCGTTTGATTCTTGGATGGGATTCGAGCCAGCGGGCAACCTTCTCCCCCGAGCTGTTCAATCGTTCCATGCGGATGCTGAACGTTTTAAGTCCCCGGATCAAGAGGTATGCGCAGTGAGGATCGATGACGCCTCCCATGATTTTCTGAAAATCGACGATCTCCCTGACCAATCCTTCCGCCCCCAGAACGACTCCCGCGAGGATGTCGTTATGACCGGCAAGGTACTTTGTCGCACTGTGGATCACGATATCAGCGCCGAGGGTCAGGGGTTTCTGGTTATAGGGTGTCGCAAAGGTCGAATCAGAAACGACGATGATCTCCGGATGTTTTTTCCTGATGTCACTCAGGCGGGAAAAATCCATGATATTCAGGTACGGATTCGTCGGGGATTCGCTGAAAAACAGACGCGTGTTGGGTCGAAGGGCACGCTCGATGACATCATAATCGCCCATCTTTACGATGGTGGCTTCAATTCCCCACTTCGGGAGCCATGACTTGACGAACGCAAGTGTCTTGCCATAGGCGTCGTCGGTGATTATCATATGGTCGCCGGCCTTGAGAATGGCGAGCAGGGTATTGATGATCGCACTCATACCGGAGGCGAACAGCACAGCCGACTCGGCTCCCTCAAGCGTCGCAAGCTTCCGCTCCGCCGCCCGCTGTGTCGGATTGCCGTAGCGACCGTACTCGTAGCGGAAATGCTTGTCCTGTGTGAACCGCTTGATATCCTCAGAATTCTTGAATACAAATGTCGATGACTGAATGATCGGCGTGGTTATCGAATCATGGGGTTTGAACCGGTCCTCCCCTGCATGGACACAATCCGTCGAAATATCTTTTTTCATTCCTCACTCCAGAAGTCTTACTTCGTATGGGTACCAAATGATAAGACGTAAAAAGATTTCTCTCTATGGGTCTCCTCAGGGTTTGTTATCACCGGCTTCATCATCAACCCGGTAGAACATTTCCACAGGATCACGCGATGGAAAAATTTCTTTTACTACCATCTTAAGTCATAAGAAATATAAAATATTAGCACAATAAATGAAAGCACTTCTTTTTATACAGGGTTGAGCAGGACAGTGTAAAGCCATTACAGCTTACCGCTTCGCACCATCATGACCAGGCAGAAAATACCGAGCCCGATGATCGCGCCCCAGGACAGTATGAGCAACACCCATCCGCCAGGTGTCATGGTTTACTCCTCGTCACCAGGGACAGTCGTCCCTTTTACAATCGTGGTATCTGTGCTCAAGAGATAATACCTGCATGCGTGTTTTGCCATGACGTCACCCGCCATCAGCATCATACTCCCCTGCCTATAGGTTTTCCCGGTTCCTCACCGTCAGCACCAATGTCCGGCAGTGGTCGTCCCTTCCATGCCCAGTAGACGAGACTCATGAGAACAATGATGATGAACACCAAAAACAGCCGTGTTCCGAGTACCCAGATACGGTTCTCAGGAGGAACGTCCACCATCCTGAGCATCGGTATGGCCTGCTGAAACGTCCAGGTAATCAATATAACGAGCAAGAAAGTAGGTGTAACGTATTTGATAACGAACCGAAAGATGAACGGCAGCTTGATATCCGCACCTCGATGGATCTCCGCCCAGGCACGGTCGATACCAAAAATCCATCCGAATATAATCGCTTCGATCGTCGCGAAAATCACCAGTCCGAACGTTCCGCTCCAGAAATCGAGATCGTTGAGAACGCCGTGCGAGAGACCTAATATAACGCCGTGACAGGAAATAAAGGCAAAAATTGCAATATACGTGACTGCCCTGTTCCGACCTGTTTTGAACTCGTCGTTGACAAACGCCACCGCAGGTTGCAGCATCGACACGGTGCTTGTTGCTCCGGCAATGAACAGCATCATAAACCATACGAAGGCGAAAAACCAGCCGGCATGCATCCGAGAGAAGATCTGCGGCATGGTGACAAATCCCAGATCGAACGCACCGCCCCGGGCAATATCACCCATGGCGAGGGGTCCCATAAAGACGAACGCCGCCGGAATAATGATCGATCCCGCAAGAATCACCTCGGCGAGTTCGTTGATACTGACCGAGGTCACACCGGAAAGAACCACATCGTCCTCACGGTCGATGTAGCTGGCGTAGGTCAACACCATACCGATTCCCACCGAAAGGGTGAAGAAAACCTGCCCCGCTGCCGCCATCCAAACCCGGGGATTGAGAAGACTGGAGAAATCTGGGTTCCAGAGGAATCCGAATCCATTGGATACATTCCAGTCGGGATGGGCAGGATCAGGAGTACCGAGGGTAATCACCCTGACAACGATTATCACTCCCATGATGAACAGCACCGGCATGGTGATCTTGGAAAACTTCTCGATGCCGCCCTTGACTCCGTGATAAACAATCCAGAAGTTGATGAAAAAGGTGATGAGAAAGAAGACATACGCCTGACCGAATCCGCTAAACCATTCGTTCGATACCAACCCTTGATAGGCACGGAGGTATTGCTTCATGGTGGAACCGTCCGCCGCAGCCTCCATAAGGTGACCAAAAAGGGCATTGAAGGCAAATCCCAAAAGCCATGACTCAATATAGGTATACCAGATGAAAATTGCAGTCGGTCCGAAGATGCCGATTACGCCGAAATACTTGAGGTAGTGGTTGCGGGTGGAGATGGCAAAAATCGAGGGCGCCGTACCGTACCCATGCTCTCCCCCGTAACGGCCGAGCGTCCACTCGGTCAGCATCAGTGGAATACCCAGCAGGATGAGGGATATAAAATACGGTATGAGAAATGCACCGCCGCCGTTCTGTGCGGCCTGCACGGGGAATCGGAGGAAATTGCCAAGACCGACTGCTGATCCTGCCACGGCGAGTACGACACCGATCCGCGACCCCCATTTTTCACGTGCGACGATAAGCGCCTCCCTGAATCCGGTGTCTGGTACGGCCACGGGGCAGTCGGTACACCGTGAAGGAGTATTCGTACTCCCTCGATACGCTCCCGGGCGAACCAACGCCTATGTATCGTCAATCCGGACCAACCTGCAGGTGATTCAACCTGCCCGGCCGGCGGCCCATAATAATTAAGAAAGATACTAGAAACCTGAGAGGGGTACAAGGGAGATTTACCCCGGGCATGAAACGATGTTCAGATCATCGCCCTGACGTTCCTGCCGCTCCTGAATACTACCGGGCACCTTCCGTTATACCCGGCCACCTGTCGGTGCGAAACGGCGAGGCAGGCAGTCCCTCACGGTTAAAGAGGTTGCACTTCGGGTTCGTCCCCCAGGCATAGCGGACTGCAACCGGTTTGGGAACCTCATCGCTCCAGAGCACAACTTCGTCATTCTCGATGGTCGCTTCGGCCCAGGCGAATTTCTTATTCTTCCCCGCGATCGCAAATCCCCTGAGTGGAAATCCGCCGTTAGCCATGAGACCACTCCCGGTTTCGGTGAAACGGAGGCGGATTTTTTGGTCATCAACATCCATTGAATCGTACCGGGGACCGGAATGGACGACATCCATGTCAAAGGCGACTTTTTCTGCACAGAGGGCAAGGCGGCGTCCGACTTCCTGTTTGTTGGTGGGGTGGATATCGCTGGCATCACCAATATCGATGGTCACCGCCATCCCGGTGTTCGGGACGGAGAGCGTCATGAGCTGTGCCTCGCGAAGCTCCGCCCATTCGTTGTCGCCTGGTTCTTCGTCCGGCTCGAGATAGTTGGCAAGCTGTACAAAGAGGAACGGAAAGTCACCCTGATCCCACGTTTGCCGCCAGTCCTCGATCATGGCGGGGAACAGTTCACGGTACTGGTAGGCCTTCGAAACGTTCGATTCTCCCTGGTACCATATCGCGCCCCTGATGCCGAAGGGTACGAGCGGGGCGATCATGGCGTTGTTGACCCATGAGGGCATACTCGGGAATGGGCCAATGGGAATCGGACTCTCCGGGATGGTAATGTTCGGAAGATTGTAGAGATCGAATATTTCGGTATAGGGGGGACGATACTGGTGGGTGGCGAGCGCAAAGTATAAATCCTCGACCCATGCGGCCGCATCATGGTAGTAATCGAGGAAATCAGGGCCTTTCTGATTCAAAATGACTTCCCATTCTTCAGAGATTGTTTTGAACGCGGGACTAATATGCCATGCTTCCGAGCTGATCCACGGCTCTATGGACGTCCCTCCCCACGAACTATTGATGAGACCGATCGGTACATCGAGGTCTTTCATGAGCTCCCGTCCGAAATAATAGCCCGCCGCAGAGAATGAACCGACTGTACTCGGCCGGCAGACGTTCCAAGCGGCTTCACAATCTCCGAACGGCAGGGGTGACAGGTCGTTTTTTACCTGGAACAGCCGGATGTTCGGATGATATGCCTGGGCAACCTCATTTTCGGCATCGTCGCAGTGATGAACCATCAGCTCCATGTTGGACTGGCCCGAGCAAATCCATACATCGCCGACCATGATGTTCTCAAGCGCGATGGTGTTATTCCCCGTAATCGTCATAGCGTACGGCCCACCGGCAGCGAGCGGCCCGATTCTGAGAATCCACGAGCCCTGAGAATTCGTCACCGCTGTCTGCGTTAATCCATTCAGGCTCAGGGTTACTTTTTCGCCGGGGCCGGCCCATCCCCAGAGCGGAACCTCCATATCCCGCTGGAGTACCATGTTTCCCCCGATGACCGAGGGAAGCCTGACATCAGCGCCTGAAACAGATACAACCAGAAGAAGGACAAGACTTGTCAGCAGTACCGATCTCTTCATTAACTTCTCCTTTCGAGAATAATGCATGCACATCTCATCGAACAGCGTGACCGTTGTATAACATGTTCCCCTAGTTTTTCAATTCAATTGTGGTGAATTACATCAAGGTTGTCAGTGTATTTCAGGTATCAGCAAAAGGCGGCTCAGATTTTTTTCTGTGTCCTGTTAAACTATGTAATAATAAGTATTTATATCGCCATATACTGAAGTGTTCGAAGCACTATCGGCACTGCGCTTTCCCATTCCGGCGGTACTTCTTCACTGATCATAAGACAGAACCGTGACGGGCCAGCATCAGTAACTGTCCGTTTAATTTTTTCGACCAATTGCTTTTCAGGAAGGGTGTACCAGTTCAGGTTGGGATGAAGCCATAAAAATTTATCGGGCCAGAAGCTGCGTGCATCGGCTGCGCTCAAATCTCCTTCGGGCACTCCTGTCAGGGAATCGATACCGTCAAATGGCAGAGCGGCGATATCCTCGGCTATTAGCCTGAGCTTGCCGTCATAATGAACCTGAAGTTTTTTACCCGAATCATCGAGCACCTCAAAAATTCGTTTGTACAAGGGTACGAGATATTTACGGTAGAGAACAGGTCCTATTGTTTCTATAGTCAAGTTTTCCCACAGCTTGATATGCTTTGCCCGGGTTTTCAGAATACACCTGAATGCTTCGATTGTCTGCCCATTAATCAGTTCTATCAGCTCAAGAAGTTCAGGCTGTTCGGTTATGATGTCGATTGAAAACCGTTCCAGTCCTGCAAAATCCACCTGAATTCCCTGGAACGCTGTACGGTTGCATTCAAACTGTGTCCAGCCGAGATGACCTACTGTGATACCCCTGTCGTCCAATTCGGCTACCGATTGATCATAAAAGCTGTTTGTCGGCATGATTGTTGTGTCTGACAACGCATGTTTCATGATACGGTAATCTTCCGGATATTTTATCATGAATTCCTGCCGCCACCCATCGAGATAGTACTCGTGCAATTCACCGATATCGGTTATCCACCTGACATCTTTTCGCACCTTCCCGTGCTCCAATGTTTTCGTTTCGACAATGTCGAGATTAGGGCGGTCGAATTCAAGCAGGTCAACATGGTTCATTTGTCCCAGCCCCAGGTCGAACAAGCTTTGCCAGTCGATGTCGCGGTTTTTGACAAACCAGTCGTACACAAGATATACCGGGTGTTCAACCGGTTCACCTGATATGGCTTGTTCGAGCCTTTTACTAATTGACATGAGTGTTCCCTTAATCGTTTATCGGGATTAACCTGTTATTCCCCAGCTATGATAAAAGTCAAGGGATAAAATGTTACAGAGGCTTCCCTATCAAACGGAACCTGCCTATCGTTTTTCTGCGGTGACATCGGGCCAGTCGTCGGTTCGGAAGGGAGAAGCCGGCAGTCCTTCACGGTTATACAGGTTGCAGTCGGGATTGCTCTCCCACCCGTAGCGTACCGCCACGGGATGTGGAACCGCCTGGCTCGAGACCGCAACCTTGTCGCCCTCGATTTGTGCATCAGCCCAGACAAACTTCCTGTCCTCTCCGGCAATGGCAAAACCGCGGAGCGGGCTGTCACCCTTTACCAAGAGACCACTTCCCGTCTCGGTGAAACTAATATGTACCTTACCGTCCTGAACGTTCATGGAATCATAGAGCGGCCCGCTCGAAACCACATTCCTGCCGTACGCCACCTTGAGGGCTCCGAGCGCAAGGCGCCTGCCGACCTCCTGCTTGTTGCGGGGGTGGATGTTATCCGCCTCGCCGATATCGATCGTCACCGCCATCGCGGTACGGGGAATACTAAGGGTCATGAGCTGCGCCTCACGAAGCTCAGCCCAGGGGCTCTCGCCGGGCTGCGGTACGTGCTGACCAATATTCGCCAACTGGACGAAAATGAAGGGGAGGTTTTCCTGCCCCCATCGGCTGCGCCAGTTCTCTATCAGGGCGGGAAAGAGTTCGCGGTACTGGTAGGCGCGGCCCGTGTTCGATTCCCCCTGGTACCAGAGCACTCCCTTGATGCCATAGGGAACGAGGGGAGCAACCATCGCATGGTAAACCCACATGGGCATCTGAGGTACGATCGCCAGAGGAATGGATCTTTCCGGGACTTCACCATAGGGAGCGAGTTGTTCCTTCCCGACATAGAGCACATAGTGGACATCCTCCTCCCACTCCGCCATCTTGCGATAGAAATCGAGCAGTTCGGATGGTTTCTCGCGGAGTGCCGGTTCCCAGTATTCGAGCAGTCCCCGAAACGCCGGGCAGTGCTCCCCTGCCTCGCGGCTCATCCACGCCTCGACAGTGGTACCACCCCACGATGCGTTGATGAGACCGATGGGAACACCGAGTTCCTCCATGAGCATGCGGCCGCAAAAGTAGCCCGCCGCTGAGAAATCACCGATCGTGCTCGGACGACAGACTTCCCACGTCCCGTCGCAGTCGTCGCGCGGTTCGGGCGAAAGATCGTTCGTGATCTGGAACAGGCGGATGTTCCGGATGAGCGCCTCGGCAACCTCGACGTCGGAGTTGTTGACATGGCGCACCCGCATCTCCATGTTCGATTGTCCCGAGCAGACCCACACGTCGCCGATCATGACGTTCTTCAGGGTGATCGTGTCCGACGAGCCCGTTACAATAAGCTCGTACGGCCCCCCTGCTTCCAAGGTTCCGAGCCTCACCATCCATCTGCCGTCCGAACCGGCAGTCGCCTTACCATTCCGACCGGCAATGGCGACACCTACCTGTTCACCGGGCGTCGCCCATCCCCAGACCGGCACGTTCCTTTCACGCTGGAGCACCATGTTCCCGCTGAAAATCGCCGGCAGCCTCACCCCGGCGACAGCAGGAAACGCCGCCCAAAAGAGGGTAATCCATATGCTCAAGAACAGGAGGTTTTTTTTCACGTTCATACCTCTCATTTATTCAGGGAAATAATTATTGTCGTTATCTGTTATTTTCGGTGACACCGGGCCAGGTATCGGTTCTGAACGGTGAAGCGGGCAGCCTTTCACGATTGAACAGGTTGCACGCCGGGTTGTTCGCCCAGGCATACCGGACTGCAAGGGGCTGCGGAACCTCGTCGCTCCAGACCACAACTTCGTCACCTTCTATTTTCGCTTCCGCCCAGACAAATTGTTTGTCCTCTCCGGCAATGGCAAAACCGCGGAGCGGGCCATCGCCCTTAACCATGAGACCGCTCCCCATCTCGGTGAAGCGAATATGCACCTTGCCGTCCTGAACGTTCATGGAATCGTAGAGCGGCCCGGAATGAATCACGCCCTTACGATAGGCTACCTTCAGGGCGCCGAGTGCCAGGCGGCGTCCAACATCCTGTTTGTTTCGCGCATGAATGTCCTCCGCCTCGCCGATATCAATCGTTACCGCCATAGCGGTCTGCGGGAGTGTGAGTGTCATGAGCTGCGCTTCGCGGAGTTCTGCCCAGGCACACTCGCTGGGTTCCGCATCGGGCTTCATGTAATTGGCAAGCTGGACGTACACGAACGAGAAATCGTCCTGGCCCCACCGGCTGCGCCAGTTCTCTATCATGGCCGGGAAAAGTTTCCGATACTGGAAGGCGTGCCCGGCGTTCGATTCACCCTGGTACCAGATCGCACCGCGAATTGCAAAGGGAACAAGGGGTGCGACCATGGCATTGTAAACCCATATTGGCATGCTGGGACAGGCGCTCAATTCCACCGGGCTTTCCGGTGGCTGGATTGGAACGGGGAACGGTTTCCCGACGTTCAAGGCATAGTACAGGTCTTCGATCCATCTACCCATCCTGGCATAGTACGCAACCGCCTCGAGCGGTTTCCCATCGAGAACAGGCCCCCACTTGAGCAGGGTGCTGTTGAACTCCGGATGCGCGGCAAACGCTTCCCTGCTCATCCACGGTTCGATGGGAGTCCCCCCCCAGGAAGCATGTATCAGCCCGACCGGAACATCGAGCTTACGCATGATCTCACGCCCGAAAAAGTATGCGGTACCGGAAAAATCACCGACCGTGCTGGGCCGGCAGACCTGCCATTCCGCTTCACAGTCATCGAGCGGGTCGGGAGCGACTGCGTTGGTTACCTGGAAAAGGCGGATGTTCGGATAGAACGCCTCCGCGATTTCATTGACCGAATCCGCACAGTGAGCGACCTTCATTTCCATGTTTGACTGGCCGGAACACAGCCATACTTCACCGACCATAACGTTCGTGAGACTGATCGTATTATGGCCGCGTATGGTCATCTCGTAGGGCCCGCCAGCCTGGAGGGGGGCCAACCGAACCATCCAGGTTCCCCCGGAACCGGCTGTTACCGTCACCTGCCTTCTGTCAATCGCAACGGTCACTTCTTCTCCCGGTTCGGCCCATCCCCAAAGGGGGACATCCATGTCCCGCTGGAGAACCATGTTGTTATTGATCACTGCAGGAAGCTTGACATCCGCCGGTACAGAAGCGGCACAGAGGGTGATCGCGAGAAATAATCCAGTAAACCATGCTATCTTCTTCATGATGTTTCACCTCAATATATATACCTACCTACCCAGGTCGTGTGATTCCATATTTTACGTTATTCTTTCCGTTCCAATGGTTTGAGAACGGCGATGGTTGCTCCCCAGTTCGAAACATCATCCGCCGTTCTAAACTCGAGCACATCGGGGCAGTTTTTTAAAAAAGAATGCACAATCTGCCTGAGCACCCCGACCCCCTTGCCGTGAACGATCTTGACATGCAGAATACCGCGAATCCGGCACTGCATGAGATATTCGGTGAGGACGGATTTCACCTCCTTCGGTTGGAACATATGAAGATCGAGCGTGCCATCAACAGGATAATCGAAAAACTCTGGTGACATAGTATCCTTCCCCGACAGCGGCAGACCTCTACCCTCTGCGACAACGACTATAGACTATATTAATACAATACGCATCATGTGTTGTCAAGAAACCTTTCGCACTTCATGGCAACTCCCTGCCGAAAAACCGATCAGTAGAGATGAACACCTGAAAAAAATCAAAAAAAAGATCCTTCCGGACAGCCTTCCGGAAGGATCGAGAATGATCGAGCATTATCTGGTTATTACAGTTCGACTGACTTCGCCCAGTTGATGCCATCGATTTTCTGAATCTCGGCGATATGTTCTTTTTCACACCGCTGGTCGGTATTGAGTACGACAATGGCGTCACCGGCGAGACTCTGACGCGCCCAGGTCATGTGGGCGATATTGATGCTGTTTTTGCCCAGAACCGTGCCGATGTTTCCGATTATCCCGGGACGGTCATGGTTGCCGCAGATAAGGATGGAGCCCGCGGGTACAAAATCGAGATCGTACCCGTTGAGCATGACAATCCGGGGATCCCTCTTGCCAAAGATGGTCCCTATCATGCTGCAGTCCTTGATTGATGTGGTGATTTTAACCTCGATGCAACTCTTGTAGTCCTTCACTTCCGACGACCTGATCTCGTTGACCTTGATCCCAAGCCGTTCTGCGGTACCTTTTGCGTTAATCAGGTTCACCCCTTCCGCGTACCCTCTCGTGAAGAGTCCCTGGAGAATGGACGAGGTGATCGGCCAGGTGGAATAATCGTGAACTTCGCCGAAGTAGGTGATATCGATTCCGCTGAGCTGGCCCTCACCGAGTACGCCGAGCAGGGCACCCATCCTGTTACCCAGGTTGGCGAACGGTTGGATCTTTTCCTTCACATCAGGGGCAAGCGAGGGCATGTTGACCGCGTTTTTTACCTCACCGGTTACCAGGAAATCCCTCACCTGCTCGGCGACCATCACCGCAACGATGTCCTGCGCCTCGATTGTCGAGGCGCCGAGGTGCGGCGTGGTAACAACCTTTTCATTCATTACGAGTGGTTTCTGGTTCGGCGGCTCGGTTTCGTACACATCGAGCGCAGCGCCGGCAACCTTTCCCGATTCGATGGCTGCAAGCAGAGCCTCTTCGTCCACAATGCCTCCGCGGGCGCAATTGATGATCCGGACGCCGTCCTTGCATTTTGCCAGCGTATCCGCGTTGATCAGGTGGCGCGTGGAATCGTTCAGCGGTGTGTGGACACTGATATAATCCGCCCGTTTCCAGATGTCGTCGAGCAGGGTGAGCTCGATGCCCATGTTCTCGGCGGCTTCCTTCGACACAAACGGATCGTAACCGATTACCTTCATCTCGAATCCCTGGGCGCGCTTTACGAGCACATGACCGATGTTTCCGAGTCCGATAACCGCGATGGTTTTTCCGCGGAGCTCCACACCCATGTATTTCTTACGATCCCAGCGGCCTTCCTTGATGGATCGATCGCCCTGGGAAATATTTCGGGAGAGTGCCATAATCAGGCTGAAGGCATGTTCAGCGGTGGATACCGTGTTTCCGCCGGGTGTGTTCATGACGACAATACCGGCATCGGTGGCCTTGCTGATATCGATGTTGTCAACGCCGGCACCGGCCCTGCCGATAACCTTCAGTTTCTTGGCTTTCTCAATCGTTTCCTCGCGTACCTTGGTAGCGCTCCTCACGATGAGCGCATCGTACTCCCCGATGATATCGTTCAATTCATCGGGAGCGAGATTTGTTTTGAAATCAACCTCGATATCTTCAACCGCTTCGAGTATTGTGACACAATCCTGTGCAACGTTGTCGCTGATAAGAACTTTGTACATAATACGACTCATCCTGTTAAAAGGTGTTCGATTTATCCGACCAAGACCTCCTGTGCAGCCTTCACCGATTCGCCCGGGGTGAACGAATAGCCGATCTCCTTCAGCGAAGCCTCCAGACCGGACAGCGCGGTGAGAATATCATATTTATCCAGGTAACCGATGTGAGAAACACGAATAATCTTGCCCTTCAGTTGTTCCTGTCCCCCCGCGGGGAATATACCATTCTTTTTCATAATCTTAACCAGTGCACCGCCGTCGATGTCCGCCGGAAGCTTAATGGTGGTAAGCACATTCGAGGGATCCTTCGGAAAGATTTCGAGTCCGAGCGCCTTGATGCCAGCTCGCATCGCCCGGGCATACAGTTCGTGGTTCGCCCACTTGTTTTCAAGCCCCTCTGCAAGAATCATATCGAGTGTTTCATTTAGACCCACGATCAGTGAAACGGGCGGCGTGAAAGGATTTTGGTTTTTTTCGAGCGACTTCTTGTATTTCTTGAGATCCCAGTAGTACTTGGGAAGATCGGACCGTTCCACCAGATGCCAGGAATTTTTCGAGACCGAGATAAAACCAAGCCCCGGGGGCAGCATGATCGTCTTCTGCGAACCAGACACCACCATGTCGATCCCCCAGTCATCCGGCCTGAGTTCATGAACACCGAGACCTGAAACGGCATCGGTTACGAGTGCCGCATCGTAGTCCCTCATCATCGCGCCGATTGCCTTGAGAT
>CAYWBT010000017.1:0-28315 GCA_964456585.1 uncultured bacterium | reverse complement strand
CACAACCACATGACGATCAACTGTACTATACGCAACAACGTATTCATCGATGAGGGGGCACAAACCCTGACGTTTCCCCGATCGATCGGTATGACCTTCGAAAAGAATATCCTCATAGCCAAAGAGATCACCTTTCAAACACCAACGGAAGAAACGGCCGCACAAAAATCTGCTGAAGAAGTGCCGGAGGTGCTGAAACAATTCGAGAAGGCGAATGGCATAACCTCCATGCCGAATAACATTATCCACAGCAGTTCCGGAAAGGTAACCTTCGACATGTATTCGAAATATACGACGATGAAGAGCATGCCCCTCGAACCACGGGACGGGACGGTATTCGGCGATCCCCTCTTCGTCGATCCGAAAAACGGCGACTATTCTTTTAAGGTCGGCTCTCCCGCATTGAAGCTCGGCATCGAACCGATCGATGTCAGCACAGCGGGGGTTGTGAAATAACGGCTGCCCACATCGCTACAACGGCAAAAGGCAGGATGATGGAGAAGGTATCCTGCCTTTTTATTTGGCGTGACTTCAACGTGCTGGAGTAACTATTCACCGGGGCATAACGAACGGGAGTTCCCGGTCGAGAGCGATTTCATCGGGCATGATCCGGGCACGCCAAGAGATCACTTCAACACCCGTTTCAACCGCCTCCGTGAGGCATCGGGCGTAGTGGGGATCGATATAGGTAGCGATACCGATGCATTCGGCATCCATCCGCTGGGATACAAAAAACATCGCTGCACGGTGACCCTCATTCACCATCCGGGAAAGCTCGGTAAGATGTTTGGCCCCCCGCGCAGTGACCGCATCGGGAAAGAGGGCGCACTCATCTTCAACGAGGGTTACATTCTTTGCCTCGACATACATGCGTCCGTTCGTGCTGGAAAGAACAGCATCCGCCCGTGAATTCGAGCCATAGGGCACTTCCATCTGTATAGAATCAAATCCGCGAAACTGCGGCACAAGACCGTATTCAAATCCCTCGTACAGAAGCCTGTTGGGAACGGCAGTGTTGATCCCGGCCCACCTGCCGTTGACCTGTATCATCTGCCAGTCGTAGCGTGTTTTTCGGCGGGGATTATCATTCACGGTGAGGATAACCTGGCTGCCCGGCTCGGCGACCTGCTTCATGGAACCCGTGTTCGCGCAGTGGGCGGTCACCACAGTACCACCGGCAAGCTCGATATCGGCAAGGAAACGCTTGTATCGCCTGATAAGGGTCCCCGGAACAGCCTGTTTTTCAAATTTCATGGTAGAGCCCTCCCCTGATGATCACCGAACGTGTATTGCCGGTTTACCCGAAGATATCATAAAAGAGCCGGCATCATGCTGAGTGTGGCATACGACCGACCGGCTGCAAAAACTTCAGGCGTCCATGAGACACCGTATGATGGATATACACCAATTTCTTACCGGCAGGCAGGAAACAACGTGGATCACGACCGTTAAAGATGAAGACATCGGCGTCCCCCATGAAACAGCGAGGATACAATAATTCAGACAAGTAACCGTGACCGCAAATTAGACGGTCATAACTTCTTCTTCCTTGTCCTTGATAATGCTGTCAACCTGGGAGATGTATTTGTCGGTGATTTCCTGGGCTTCTTTTTCACCGCGATGAAGATCATCTTCGGATATGTTGCCATCTTTTTCGGCGCTTCTCAGCTTTTCAATGGCGTCACGCCTGATATTGCGAATGGCGATCTTGGTATCTTCGCCATTTTTTTTGACAATCTTCAAGATATCCTTGCGGCGTTCTTCGGTGAGAGGGGGAATGTTCATGTGGATACTGTGACCGTCACTCTGAGGTGTCAGTCCAAGATTGCTGGCATGAAGTGCTTTTTCAATTTCGTTGAGCATATTCGACTGAAATGGCTGAATGGTGATGGTCTTCGCATCAGGAATAGATATGTTGGCAATGTGCTTCAAGGGAGTAGGCGTACCGAAATAGTTTACCTTCACCGTATCGAGGAGGGAGGTTGACGCCCGTCCGGTTCGAATGGTGGCAAGTTCATGATTGAGGTGTTCGATTGCACCGTTCATATGCTCGATAGTAGTTTTTTTGATTTCCCTATCCATTGGCATCCTCCTTGATAATCGTACCAACCGGTTCACCATTCGCAATTTTAACGAGCGCATCCTCGTGATGAAGATTGAACACAATAATCGGTATGTTATTGTCCCTGCACATGGCTATGGCTGTGGCATCCATAACTTTGAGTCCGTGGTTGAGAACATCGTCGTAAGAAATGGAATCGAATTTTTTCAGGTTCGGGATAGTCTGAGGATCGCCCTCATATACACCGTCGACCTTCGTTCCCTTGAGTATGATATCGGCATTTATCTGTGCTGCGCGGAGGGAAGCGGCGGTATCGGTCGAGAAATAGGGATTCCCGGTTCCGCCGGAAAAGATAACAATATTCCCTTTTTCCAGGTAGCGTATCACCTTGCGGCGAAAGAACGATTCCGAGAGTTCGGCAATCGAGATCGGGGATATGAGCGCCGTCGGGATGCTGTTCTTCTCAAGCGTGTCCTGAAACGCCAGACCGTTGATGATGGTGGCGAGCATACCCATGTAATCGCCGGTCACCCGGTCGATACCCTGTTTCGATGCCTTGATACCGCGGAAAATATTCCCGCCGCCGATCACGAGCGCTATTTGTACTCCCAGTCCATGCAGCTTGATCACTTCACGGCAAATGGGCTGAATGGCCTCGGGAACAATGCCGAAACCCTGCTCCCCGGAAAGCACCTCGCCGGAAAGTTTCAAGAGTATCCGTTTATATCGTACCATGACACTCCCCGCGGGGATTTATTCACCAATTGAAAAGCGAACAAACCGCCTGATAACGATATTCTCTCCAATAACAGCGATGAGGTCGTTCAGGAGGTCCTGGATTGTCGTCTTCCTAGTTTCGTCCCGGACGTAGATCTGGTTCAAGAGGCACGTTTCGGCATAAAACTTTTTCAAGCGGCCCTGAACGATTTTATCGACAAACTCAGGTTTTTTTCCTTCGTTGAGTGCCTGGTTCTTGTAGATTTCTTTCTCTTTTTCTACGATTTCGGGATCGATATCGTCCTCGGAAATCGACAGGGGATTGGTTGCGGCAATGTGCATCGCCAGGTTTTTCCCCAGTTCCTGGAACTTCTCATTGCGTGCGACAAAATCAGTTTCACAATTCAGCTCAACCATGACCGCAATCTTGGATCCGGGGTGCACGTAGGAAGCGATTTGACCCTGGTTCGTGTCCCTGCCGGAACGCTTTTGAGCATTGGCAATTCCTTTTTCCCGCAGGATACTCACCGCCTTTTCAACATCTCCACCGGCATCCTGGAGCGCCTTTTTGCAATCCATCATTCCCGCCCCGGTTTTCTCACGCAGGGACTTGACATCCTTTGCTGATATATTCATCCTGCTCATTCCCCCTCATTATTCATTGGCGGTTTCTTCCTGGTCCTTATCCTTCGGGGCGCCCTTAGTCTTTGCTTTCCCCTTCGTATCTTCATCAGCCTTATTCTCGGCTATTTCATCTTTCTTCTTCTCTTCATCTTTCTTCTTCTCTTCCGGTTTCTTCTTATCGTCAGGTTTCTTCTTATCGTCAGGTTTCTTTTTAGCACCCGTTTTTTCGGTCATTTCTTTCTCTTCGGTTTTCACGGGTTTGGGGGCTTCCTTTTCTTTCTTCTCACCTGATTTCTCAACGGTTTCGACGATCTCGTCCTTTTTCGCTGCCTGTTTTGTCTCACTGGAAGCTTTCACCGTTTTCTTCTCGGATTTCTTCTCCTCTTTCCCCTCAGGTTTTGTCTCGGCAGGTTGAGCAGTTTTTTCATCCGCTTCTTTTTTCCGCGTACCTCTCTGCTGTTTTTCCCTGGCCTCCTGCGCTTCAGCTTCCCTCTCGGCAAGAGATTCCTCACGCATGTGGAGTCCTTCGAGTATCGCATCGGTGATCTGGGAAAGGATAATTTTTATCGAACGGATGGCATCGTCATTCCCCGGTATCGGGTAATCGATGGGATCCGGATCACAGTTGGTATCGATTATGGCGCAGACGGGAACCCCAAGTCTGTTCGCCTCACGAACCGCGATATTTTCCTTCTTCGTATCGACCACGATCAAAAGACCGGGAATCTTGTTCATATCACGGATTCCCCCCAGCATAAGCTGCAGCTTATCGCGCTTTTTCTCAGTGCTGAGTATCTCTTTTTTCGTGATAAGTTCATAGGTGCCGTCGGTGGCCATTTTTTCAAAATGTTCGAGACGCTTGACACTCTGACGGATGGTACGGTAATTGGTGAGCATCCCGCCCAGCCAGCGATTGATAACATAGTACTGTCCACTGCGCTCGGCCTCTTCCTGTATGATAGGAGCCGCCTGCGGCTTTGTGCCGACAAAAAGTACCGTATCGCCGTTCGACACGATCGAACGCACAACATCACATGTTCTATTGATAAGATCGAGGGTTTTCTTGAGATCAATGATATAGATATCATTTCGCTCGGAAAAAATGCACTTCTTCATCTTGGGATTCCAGCGCCTCGTCTGGTGGCCAAAATGAACCCCCGCTTCGAGCAGGTCTCTAATAGTAAGCTCTTTCACAATCGTACTCTCTTTCAAAATCGTGTGTTTTTATACCTCCGTCCCGGTCTACCGCCAGGTTAACCCACACAATGAGGCAACAAACCTGTAAACGTCGCGGGACGTGCGAAATAGTAAAATATTGTACATTTTGCGCTTAACGTTTCGAGAACTGGTATGCCCTGCGCGCACCAGCCAAACCGTATTTTTTACGTTCCTTCACCCGTGAATCGCGCGTGACAAGACCCATACGTTTGAGGATGGGTTTCAACTCGGGGTCCATGATGATGAGAGCCCTCGTGATACCATGCCTCAAGGCTCCAGCCTGTCCGGAAAGACCGCCGCCGCAAATATTAGCGAAAACATCGACCTTGCCGTACTTCTCAGCCAGTTCGAGCGGTTGCTCGATCAGGCGAATGGAAGTTGGACGGCAAAAATAAGCGGCTGCGTCTTTGCCATTTACCACGATCTTACCGGAGCCAGATATGATGCGGACACGGGCAACAGCGGATTTCCTCTTGCCGGTGGCGTTAAAAACAGTTTCTGGCACTCCTTACCTCCTTTACAGTGATATCATTTCAAACCGGATTACAGCTCGAGCAGTTCCGGTTGCTGGGCCTGGTGCTTGTGTTCCGTGCCAGCATATACAAACAATTTCTTTCCCATCTTCCGACCGAGAACGTTGTGGGGAAGCATCCCCTTGACGGCATGCTCAAGTATCCGTTCCGGGTGCTTCCGCTTCAAATCCCGGTAGGGAACGGTTGTCGAATGGCCAATATATGGGCGCATGACAAAATATGTTTTCTGATCTTCTTTCATACCGGTCATAACAACTTTGTCAGCATTGATGATGATGACATAATCACCGGCATCGACATTTGGCTGAAATTCGGGCTTCTTCTTGCCGCGAAGAATACTCGCAACCTCGCTCGCAAGCCTGCCAAGCACCTTGTCTTCAGCATTGACAACATACCACTTACGCTCGATTTCCTCGGGCTTCGTAACATATGTTTTCATTCGACACTACTCCTGTGTTTCCATTCAGCGAAAAAATCCGGCTTGCCACTTCGCGGTTCAGGGCAAACGATATTCCTCTTTCGCCTCCGGAAGTTACCGCTCCGTCTGTTTTACTACGCCGCTGTGACCGTGCAACCGCATGCAACCACGCGACAAGTGCATGTTAAAGTCATAAAAATAAAGATATAGATTTATAATATAACAATAATAAAAATCAATGTCAATTTTATTTTTTAAAGGTTATGACCCTTCGTGTTCCCTCCCCAAAACCACTCCACTTCACCAGGGTAGTACGATCAACTGCCGGCAATTTTTCTCGGGCAGTATTACGGACACGTTCCTTCTTATAATCGTTTACTTCTGAGCTGTCAGCACGTAACTGCCGCCAGGATCAGTCGTGAATTCCACGACTGTATCTTCCAGCTTCAGACATACAACTTCCCGGCCATCACAGGTCACCTTCACCGGCACTCCGGCACGAACGGCACAGGCGCCCCCGCGCTTTGAAATAATCATGGCTTTCGCCAGGTGCCCACCCTGCCAGTCGATGTCCACCTCGAATCCTCCACGGGCGCACAGTCCCCTGACCCGACCATCCTGCCATACCGCTGGCAGCGCTGGCAGGAGCACGATTTCGAGAGGCGCTTGCGCATCGGGAGGGTGGCTATGACTCTGCAGGAGCATTTCCGCGATAGCGGCCGTGCCGCCGAAATTACCATCGATCTGGAACGGCGGATGGGTATCGAAAAGGTTTGGCAGTGTGCACTGCCCGAAGAGATGCTTGAGGTGACGGTACGCTTCGTCACCCTCCCTAAACCGCGCCCAGAAATTGACAACCCAAGCACGACTCCATCCGGTTCCTCCACCACCGTTCTCCAGACGGCGTTCGAGCGATTTCCTCACCGCCTGTGCTAAAGCGGGCGTTGCATCAGGGGTGATCTGGTCGCCGGGGTGAAAGCCGAAAAAGTGCGACATGTGACGATGCCCCGGTTCGGGCTCCTCGTAGTCTTCGATCCACTCCTGGAGACAGCCGGTTTTCGGGCTGATCTGAAGCGGCGCGAGTCGGTCGATCGCCGTCACAAGCTCGGAACGGAAGTCCACGTCGAAGCCGGGGCCGAGATCGTCGATCGCCTCGATACAGTTGGTGAAGAGATCGTGTATGATCATCAGGTCCATGGTTGCACCGTAGGTAAATTTCGACACGGTACCGTCAGGCTTGCGAAAACTGTTCTCCGGTGAGTGCGAGGGATTGGTAACCAGTTTACCCGCCACGGGTGTTCCCGGAGGCACCTCGACAAGGAAGTCGAGCATGAACTGCGCTGCGCCCTTCATGAGCGGGTAGGCCCGCTGGGCGAGAAATTCACGGTCGCCGGTGAAAAGGTAGTGTTCCCAGGGATGCTGGCAGAGCCAGGCCGCACCCATTGGCCAGATGCCTTGGACACCGTCCGCTGGTGTGGTAAATCCCCAGACGTCCGAGAGGTGGTGGACAACCCAGCCGCGTGCACCGTAATGAATTTGTGCGGTCTTCTCTCCCGGTTCCACGAGGGTATCCATGTAGTCGAACAGGGGGATGTGGCACTCGGAGAGGTTGGCAACCTCGGCCGGCCAATAATTCATCTGGAGGTTAATGTTCGTATGGTAGTCGCTGTTCCAAGGGGCTTCCATGAACTCGTTCCATACGCCCTGAAGATTTGCCGGTAGACAATCAGGACGTGAACTCCCCATGAGGAGATAGCGCCCGTACTGGAAATACAGGACCGCAAGCTGAGGATCGTCCGCCCCCTCACGGACAGCACTGAGCCGCTCATCAGTCGGCAACGTTTCAGCACCGGTTTCCCCAAGGTTCAGCTCGACACGGCGGAACAGCTCACGGTGATCGGCTACGTGATCTGCACGAAGCCTGTCGTATGATTTTTCCGCTGCCCGGGAGAGATACTGTTCACACAAGGCTGAGGAATTTCCGCTAAGGTCCGTTATGCTGTTGTAGCCGGTCGCGGCGGCAAGGAGCACCGTGACCGAATCGGCATCCCTGATCTCGATGCTGCTTCCCGATCGGGATACCAGTCCGTTCTCGGCTGTGACCACCGCCTGCGCTTCAAATTTTATCCCTCGTTCGCCGCACTGGCCGCGGAGTACGAGCCTATTGTCGGCGGGAGTTTCGGTCGTCGCGTCCTGCTGACGATCGAGAGTAACATCGCAGTCAATTTTTCCCGGACCGCGCGCGGTCATGTGGAGAACGATGAGTTGGTCGGGTGCGCTGGAAAATACTTCACGGGTATATTCAGTCCCGTCAACCGTATACCTTACCAGCGCAATGCCGGTATCGAGGTCGAGTTCGCGCCGATAATCGGATGGTGACACCGCATCCGGAAAGCTCAAGCGCAGGTCGCCGAGTGACTGGTATGACTTGACCCCCTTGGGAATTCCCATCATATTTTCACCGGCGATCCGGGTCGCCTCATCGTTCTTTCCCTCGAAGAGAAGACGGCGCACGGCCGGGAGCGCCTGGAGTGCAGTGGGATTGTTGGTCTCACCCGGTCCGCCGTCCCAGAGTGTTTCCTCATTCAACTGTATCCGTTCGTGAGAAACGCCGCCGAAAACCATCGCTCCGAGGCGCCCGTTACCGACCGGAAGCGCCTCGTTCCAGGGATTTGCCGCGTCGCGATTTGACGAGACGGGAGATGGTATCGCCGTTCCTTCCCGATCCCAGCCACCAGCAGGCGCGCGGTACCAGAGTTTCATGTTTGAACTCACAAAACGTCTCGGCGCATACCCCTCGCCACCGGCACGTTCCTTGTTATCAGTACAGGACGCTCCGATGAAGACGAGCACGAGCAATACCAGTAACGGCAAGTTCGGCGAATACAGCAGTTTTTTCATAATTCCCTCTCTGGTAAGATCTTGCGGTACCATATGTACCAATTTTACCGTTCGTTTCCGTGAAGCGGAAGTTCCTGTCGATACTCGTCTCGATACAGTCCAATATTCTGAAAGAGTATTGGTTTGAAGCCCGGCAGTGCTTTATTCTTCAGCGACTGTTCGATAAGCTGTACAATCATCTCATCGCTATCGGCCTCGCCCTCATCCTCCCCGGCGGTTAGATTGAGCATGTGGTTGTTCTCGATCGTCCCGTATGTGCGAGCCGTATTAGCAATATTCATGGAACCGCAGTTTTTCATGACGTTGTTTCTGACGATATTCCCCTTCGGCGCCCCGGGATCATCACCGAGGATGTCGACGAGTTCCGGGTAGCGCTTCTTCCATGGATCTTGACGGTAGGGAATGATATCGAGCCGAGTTCGAAGGGTGCCGCCTTCAACCACCGAATCTTTCATCCACCCCAGTCCCCGGTCATCGACGTGCACCGGTATCGTGCAGTTAATCATGATGTTGTTCTCAACGACATTGTCCCTGCCGCCACCAACCAGAACGGCACGACGTTCAAGGTTGTGGATGATGTTGCCGTATACGGTCACACCGCTCGCCGCATCGTCGAGGTAGATACCCATCGCACCATGGGCGCTGTTGACGCCCTTGATATCGTGGATGTAATTGTATCGTACGAGGTGGCCGCGTCCGGTCCAGTCCCGGCCGGTATAGATGACACCGACATCGTCCGTTTCCCGGCAGACATCGTGGATTTCGTTGTACTCGATGCGGTGGTCATTGCCCCAGAACATGATTCCCGTATGGGGAGCATCATGTATGAGATTGCACGAGGCGATGTTTCCGACGCCATCAAGCCAGATTGCGGGGCTGTTCGTCTTGCGCCTCCGGCAATAGTCATGGATGTGGTTGTTGACCGCGTAGTTCCCGGCCGGTTTGAGCAGGGGACGTTCTCCGCCACCGATAATGAGACCACCCTCTCCGGTCTGGTAAATATCACAGCCAACGACCCCGTGCCCGGTTCCGCCGTTACGGTTCCAGATCGTATTGATATAGCTCCGGTGATTCGTACTGCAGCCGAACTCGCCGATAACTTCACCCTCGGTACCTTCGCCGATCATAACCGCCACGTTACCAATGTTACGGAAGATGCACCCTGCAATGAGGTTATGGACACCTCCGACGATCTGTACCGCGGTGCCACGCATGTTTTCGAACACCATGTCGCGGAACGTAATATACGAGGCGTTTTTTATAGAGATCATCGGATCTTCGAGCATCGAGACAGCGATTTCAGCCTGTTCGACCGGATCGGGCGGCCAAAAATAGAGTATACCCTTCGCCCGATCAAGGTACCATTCGCCGGGTATGTCGATCTCCTCGAGCAGATTGAAGGCAAAAAAGCGCTTCCCCTCATTGATTCCATAATGGTGGGGCATGCCGAGTGTAATCTCACGCCGTTCGAAGTCTATATCGGACACGTTCAGGGCTTCCTCCGCCCAGTCCCAGCACCAGTAGCCGTACAGCCAGATATTATCGGCATTCTTCCACCGTTCAATCCGTTCGTCATCGAATATGAACCGGCCCCCCCTGTGTGCAAAATCTCCCTGGCGGGGAATAGAGCCCGTCGATAGTACCTTGCCGGTTTTCATGTAGCCCTCGTTCGGCCAGCGCGCGAGGATCATGGGTTCCCTCTCGAAGAACAGTTCCAGCGCAGTCGGAAGAATCGATTGGGGAAATCCAAACGGTTTCATCATCCCGTACCCGGTGATACCCTGCGCCTGAAGATCGACCTGGATGATGTTCCCCCGGGCCGCGGGATCGATACGATCAAGGACCGTCCGGTCGGTGACCGGCTCAAACGCAGCGGTATCGAGAATTCGTCCTCCCAACAAGCGGACTTCTTCATCGGCGAATGCCCGGTAAACCACCGGAGCCTTTTTGCTGCCGGAATCCTGATTGTCCAGGGCAAACACTTCGGTCCGGAGATAGATTCCACTACGCAGCCATACGGTTATCCCACCCGCGGGTAATCCCTCTTCTATTTTCGTCACCCGTATGGCGGCACGGGCGGCTTCGAGTGTGGCGAATGGACGATCCTTCGTTCCCGGATTGTCATCGCTGCCATCAAGCGCGACAAAGAATTCCCTGTTGCTTTTTTGCGAATCCATATCACACGAGGAAATACTTACGAGCACTACCGATAGGACAAGAATGATACCAGCATTAATCTTCATCATCATAATCCTCATGGTTTTCAGCGAACTTCATACACTTTTCCCGGCTTCTGAATGACGAAATTATCCATATCGAGCTCTGTCAGGGTACTCAAGACGTTCCAGACAGGCTCATCGAGTTTTTGTGATATCTCATCAATGTGGAGAGAACCGGCATCGAGCACGGCGAGTATCTTTCCGGCAAGCCCATCTGGCCGGGGACGCTGCGGTTCAACACGCTTTCTCAATCCGACCGATGTGCCGGATCCGGTCATCCCGAAAATGTCCGCCAGCGTACCTGAATCGACAATTGGTTGTGCTCCACGAGAGATCAGGTCATTCGTCCCCACGCTTTTATCAGAATCAGCGTTTCCGGGAACAGCGAACAACTTTCTGCCGGCACGAAGTGTCAGATCCGCCGTAATCAGGGCGCCGCTTTTCTTCGGGGCTTCAACAACGACCGTACCGAGCGAGATTCCCACGATGACCGCATTCCGGGCGGGGAACATACCCCTGCCGGCAGGTGTTCCCATGGGGAAATGGCTGATCAGACAGCCCGATTTCATGATGTCTTCCGATAGACGGCGGTTTACCGAAGGATAGATAGTATCGACACCGCAGCCGAACACCGCGACTGTATGTCCACCGCAGTCAAGAGCTTCGCGGTGAGCAGTGGCGTCGATGCCTGCAGCCATGCCGCTTACGACACACAGGCCTGTGTCTACCGCACCTGCGACGAGTTTCCTGGTCATCTTGATCCCGTAATCGGTCGGTTTCCTGGTGCCGACGAATGCCACGGCATTCTCTGAGAGCGCAGCGGCTTCACCCCGGACAAAAAGAACCGGAGGCGCTGACTTGAAGGCATTCAACGATGCCGGATACCGATCGCTCGATCGGATAAGAATCGACGCTCCCACCTTCTCCATTAGTCGCACCTGGTCGTTGATGAACGATTCACGGTCATGGCGCTTGATATTTCCCGCCAGGATCGTCCCGATACCATCGAGTTCCATGAGTTCGCGCGTTGAGGCCCGAAACACCTCTGATGGTGAACCGAAGCGTGCAACAAGCCGTTGATACATCTGCGAACCAATCCCGGTTACACCATACAACGCCAGCGTATCTCTCTGTTCTTCAGTCAGCATCGTTCACCGTACTCTACGAGAGTGGATAAACCACAGTTATGCCGTGATGATCACTTCCCTGTGCGGCGCATCTGAAACACTCGCATCAAACCGCCCCCTTCATCATGCCTGCATTGCCTCCACTGCCCGCCCGAGGCGGAACACGAGATCTTTAATCCCATCACCGTTTACCGCGGAAATGGCGAACGCCTCGATGTCCTTGCCAAAATCGGGAAGAACACGGGGCTCGTCGGGCGGCATGAGATCTGTCTTCGTTATGGCAACAAAGCGGATTTTCTTTGCCAGAGTATCACTGTACAAATTGAGTTCTTCAAGCAGTTTCCGATATTCTGCCACGGGATCCTCCTCCTGGCAATCGATCAGGAAGAGGAGCACCTTGGTCCGTTCTATATGCCTGAGAAATTGCAGTCCAAGCCCTTTGCCATCATGAGCACCTTCGATGATACCCGGGATGTCTGCCATGACGAAACTCTTGAACTTGCCGTATTGTACAATTCCGAGGTTCGGCTGAAGCGTGGTGAACGGATAATCGGCGATCTTGGGATGTGCCGAAGAAACACGTGAGAGGAGAGTCGATTTCCCGGCGTTCGGAAAACCTACAAGCCCAATATCAGCGAGCAGTTTCAGTTCGAGCAGGATAGTCCCTTCCTCGCCGGGAAGACCGGAATCAACCCTCCTCGGCGCCTGGTTTGTGGAAGAGACAAACCGGGCGTTACCCCTGCCACCCCTGCCACCATGGGCTGCAACGATTCGGTCGTCAATCACGGAGAGATCGGCAATGATCTCCCCGGTTTCCCCATCACGCGCTATCGTTCCGAGTGGTACCTGAATGATGCAATCCTGGCCGTTTTTCCCATGCTTGTTCGCACCCTGACCATGCTTCCCCCGCTCCGATTTGTAGTGCTGCCGGTACTTAAAATCGATGAGCGTGTTCAAGTGACTGTTGATCTCTATGATGATGTCGCCGCCGTCACCGCCATCACCGCCATCCGGCCCGCCTCGCGGTACATGCTTCTCACGGCGAAACGATAGGCATCCGTCACCCCCCCCACCAGCCTTGACATATATTTTTGCCTCATCAATAAACATTATACCATACCATCGATAATAACCTGACCAAAATCGCTTGTGGAAAGTTTCTCCGCCCCCTTCATGAGCCGCTCGAGGTCGTAGGTGACTTTCTTATGTTCGATAGCTTTTTCGAGGGCGGTGAAGATAAGGTCCGCCGCCTCATGCCAACCGAGATACTGAAACATCATGCAGCCCGACAGAATGAGCGACGAGGGATTGGCAACATTCATGCCCGAATACTTCGGGGCCGTGCCGTGTGTCGCTTCGAAGACGCCGATGAAGTCCCCGATGTTCGCCCCGGGAGCCATGCCGATGCCGCCGACCTGCGCCGCACAGGCATCCGAAATGTAATCGCCGTTCAGGTTGGTCGTCGCAAGGATATCGTACTCGGCGGTTCTCGTGAGTATTTGCTGGAACATGGAATCGGCGATGCGGTCCTTGATCACGATGCGTCCCGCGGGAGCTTTTCCGCCGTGCTTCTCCCAGACTTCCTCCTCGGTTATGGTGATCTCGGGAAACTCCTCACGGGCGAGTTCGTAGCCCCAGTCGCGGAAGGCTCCCTCGGTGTACTTCATGATATTACCCTTATGCATAAGTGTCACCGACGAGCGGTTATTCTCGATCGCGTACTGGATGGCCTTGCGAACCAAACGCTTGGAGCCGGTCAGGCTGATTGGCTTGATCCCAACACCGGAATCCTGCCTGATGGCAACGCCGAGTTCGTCACGCAAGAAATTGATGATCTTGCCCGCCTCGTCGGAGCCGTTCCGCCACTCGATACCGGCATAGACATCCTCGGTGTTCTCGCGGAAAATCACGACGTCGAGCTTCTCCGGATGCTTGACCGGCGAGGGTGTCCCTATGAAGTAGCGCACCGGCCGCACACAGGCGTAGAGATCGAGTTTCTGACGGATGGTCACATTCAGGCTGCGGATACCCCCGCCAACCGGTGTGGTAAGCGGCCCCTTGATCGCCACATAGAAATGACTGATGATATCGAGCGTTTCCTGCGGGAGCCACTCGCCCGTCTTCTCGAACGCCTTTCCCCCGGAGTATATCTCGGTCCAGGCGATACTTTTCTTTCCGCCGTAGGCCTTTTCAACCGCGGCATCGAGCACTTTCTGAGAAGCGTACCACAGATCAGGCCCGATACCGTCACCCTCGATGAAAGGGATTATCGGATTATCCGGCACCACCAGTTTATTGTCCGTCACCGTGATTCTCTCGCTGCCGGTATCCTGTATAATTTTGTCAAAATCCACCATAGCTCTTTCGTTCCCCTGTTCTATTGTATGTCTACCTGATGCAACAAGCGCCACACCCGGATACGGCTGTATCCGCCGGGCAATTGTTGTGCTATATCTTAAAATCCCCATGTTTCTCTATATGTTTCAAGAGCCCGCCATCATCGAGAATCGTCCGCATGACACCGGGAAGCGGGGAAAAGGTGAGCTTTTCACCTTTCGTTACATTCGTAAGCGTGCCGTTCTCGAGGTTCAGCTCGAGTTCGTCACCGGTCTCGATGCCCGAAGTATCGCACTGAATCACCGGAAGCCCCACATTGATGGCGTTGCGGAAGAATATCCGGGCGAACGATTGCGCAATCACCGCGGAGACTCCGGCAAGCTCGATAATTGTCGGTGCATGCTCACGCGACGACCCGAGGCCGAAATTGCTGCCTCCGACCACAAAATCGCCGGGAGTCATCTTTGAAGCGAATTCGGGATCAGCATCCTCGAGCACATGCTTGGCCAGTTCCGGCAGGTTCGACCGCAGGTGAAACAGCCTGCCGGGTGCGATAAGATCTGTTGAGATGTTGTCCCCGAATTTCCATGCCTTGCCTCTTTGTATCATGCTACAGTACCTCCCTCGGGTCGGAAATCTCGCCAGTCAGTGCGGACGCGGCACAGGTTGCCGGACTCGCAAGGTAAATGAAGCCCTCGGGATTACCCATGCGCCCCTTGAAATTGCGGTTCATAGTGGAGAGACATTTTTCACCGTCCCCGAGTATACCTTGGTGTACACCGACACAGGGACCGCATCCCGGCGTATTGATCGATGCACCGGCATCGTTGAAGACGGTCAGGAGTCCCTCTTCTATCGCCTGTCCGTAAACCTTGCGCGACGCCGGCACGATGATGAGCCGGGTGCCGGGATGTCGCTTCCTGCCCCGGAGAATTTCGGCGGCCACGCGGAGGTCCTCCAGTCGGCCGTTCGTGCAGGTGCCAATGAACACCTGTTCGATTTTCTCGCCCCGTGCCTCCTCGATGGTGCGCACGTTGTCAACCCGGTGGGGAAATGCCACCATGGGCACAAGCTGCGTGGCGTCGATGTCGATTACCTGTGCGTACTCCGCATCGGGATCGGGTTTAATTTCACGGAAATCGGCACCCCTTCCCTGCGATTCGAGGAACCGTTTCGTCTCGTCGTCCGAGGCAAACAGCCCGCACTTCGCACCCGCCTCGACTGCCATGTTGGCAAGCACCATCCGCTCGTGGTACGGCATCGACTCAACGGCTGACCCGCTAAATTCGAGCGCCATATACGTGGCACCGTCGGCGGTAATCAGACCGATGAGATAGAGCATGAGGTCCTTGGCGTATACTCCACAGGGAAACTCGCCGGTTACATTCACCCTGATGGTTTCGGGAACCTTCATCCAGGTTTTGCCGAGCGCGATTCCAATCGCCACATCGGTAGAACCCATACCGGTCGAGAATGCGGCCATCGCACCACCCGTACAGGTGTGGGAATCGGCGCCGATCAGCACATCGCCAGGTTTCAGCCAGCGCTCGCTGATAATCTGGTGGCAGACTCCGTCACCAATATCCGAGAGATGGGCGCCCGTCTTCCCGGCAAAGCTCCTGAGCAGCATATGGTCGTTGGACAGTTCCTTCCGTGAGGAAGGCGCCGAATGATCGATGAAAAGCACCGTATCCTCCGGGTGAACCGCCTGCACCATTCCGAGCTTTTCGAGCTGGCGCACCGCGAGCGGTCCGGTACCGTCCTGCGTCAGGCAGGTGGTGACGTTTACAATGGCAAACTCCCCGGCACGAACGTTCCGGTCGGTATGCCCGTTTAAGATTTTTTCTGCAAGCGTTAATCCCATGATTGCTCCTGGTGAATGACCGTGACCTGTTTCACCGCTCACACACCGTTCTCGGCAATGATCCGGTGCATACCTTGCACGGTGCCTGAAAAACGAGAAGCGGATAGTCCCGGGGACAGACCTTCGCCCGTTGTATGCGTGCTGCCCCGGCATATCTAGTGTAGAGCGTGTTTCTTCATTTCTTTAAAGTACTATAATATAATGAATTTTTTGAACGAGAGCAAAGAAGTGAGACGCTGGAGGCAAATAAATCTTCCGGGCCTACCCACCAATTTTCATCTGAGATTTTTCAAGTGAAAACATCACCGTTGCTTTTTTCCCCTAACGATCCTTTCTTGCAGGGGTGACAGTACACTACCAGAACAATGTATGAGAGAAACCATGCTGTCATTCGGGAAAAATCTTTCCCGGGTTAAGGATGTTCTGCGGGTCAAATGCCCGCTTGATCCGTTTCTCAAACTCGATCGTCTCCCTGTCAAGGGCTATGCCGATAAAGGGACGCTTTGCTAAACCAATACCGTGCTCACCGGAAAGCGTGCCGCCCAGGGCAACCGTATGGGCAAAGAGTTCCCCGAGCGCATCCTTGATCCGCGCGATCTCGTCGGGCTTGTTCCAGTGGGTCATGAAATTCACGTGAATGTTGCCGTCTCCCGAATGCCCGAAGGTCACGACCTTCACCTGGTACCGCCGTCCCAAGGTCTCCACATACTCGCAGATGAGCGGTATCTGAGAGACCGGAACACAGATGTCTTCGTTGAATTTTAACGGTGCAATTTTCGCAATGGCGGGAGAAAGCGACTTTCTCAGTTTCCAGAGTGCCTCACGCTCGTCGGTTGACCGGGCGCTTTTGAGTTCAAGCGGTTGCCGGCGTTCTAAAATGTCCATGAGTGTCCGGTGTCCGTGCGACACCGATTCAGCATCGCCGTCCAGCTCCACGATGACGAGCGATCCCGCATCCCCGGGGATGGAGATATCGGTACAGCCGCGAACCGTGTTGATGCACTCCCCGTCCATGAACTCAAGTACCGACGGCCCGACACCTGAATGCAAAATAGCATTCGATGCGTGCGCCGCTTCGACGAGTGACGAGAAGATTGCCAGTACGGTCACCCTGCTCTCCGGAAACGGAATGAGGCGAAGGGCAACCTCGGTGACAATGCCAAGCGTCCCCTCCGAGCCCACCACCAATGCTCCCGGGTTCAGGAATGACAGCCTGTCAGCGTAGATACCGGTACGGATAACTTCTCCGGTACCGGTTACAAATTCGAGCCCCGCGATGAAATCCTTTGTCAATCCGTACTTGACACATCCGAGACCGCCAGCAGATTCCGCAACGTTTCCCCCGATGGTTGAGAACTGCGAGGACGCCGGTTCAGGCGGATAGAAGAGACCACACTCTTCGGCCCGTTCCTGCAGTTTTCCGGTCACTACTCCCGGTTGAACGTAGGCGATACGGTCCTCACTGTCGAGGCGGATGATCTTGTCCATGCGTTCGAGATTAAGTACGATACCACCGCGTTCGGGAACCGAGCCTCCCGTCATGCCGCTGCCTGCTCCCCGGGCCACCAGGGGAATCCCCCGCTTCAACACCAGCCGAACGACCGCAACAATTTCATCGGTCGATAGCACATGAACGACGGCATCGGGTTCAGCGTTCACCTGCTGGCTGTCATAGGAATAGGCGTGACGCTCTGTGGAACCTGTTGCCAACCTGTCAGGCCCGACTAAGGCGCACAGCTCACGTTTGGTATCGGAATCTATCATAGATCACTGCAGGAAGGAAGAGTGTGTTTTATTTCGTATCGCGAAATTTCTCAAGGAGTTTCTGTTTGACATACTCCGGGACGAAGTTGATTACATCACCGCCGTGCTTGGCAACTTCCTTGACCATGGATGAGTTGAGGTAGATGTACTCCACCGAGGGCATGAAAAAAACACTTTCCAGATCACGGGCCAGTTCGCGGTTGGTGAGGGCAATCTGAAGCTCCAGTTCAAAATCGGACACCGCTCTCAAACCACGGATGATTGATTTCGCACCCATCTTCCGAGCAAAATCGACGGTGAGCTCTTCGAATCCAACGACCTCGACACGATCCATCCCTTTGGTGGTCGCTATCACTTCCTTGGCCATGTCGATCCGCTCAAGGAAGGAGAACAGCGGATGTTTCACCGGATTATTGGCAACCGCAACAACGAGTTTATCAAAGAGACGGATCGCCCGGGCGACGACATCGAGGTGTCCCTTGGTTATCGGATCAAAAGTCCCCGGATAGACTGCAAGCTTCACGATGTATTCAACCTCCGGTTAAACGTTCCACGTTATGTAATGTTGACTGATTAACATACCGAATACCGCATGCGAAAAACCGTGCATTCCGGCAGAGAAAGTCTTTCATGGCACCCAGTGCCGCAAATGATGAAACACCCGCCGAACTGCTTCCCTTACAGGTGTTTTCAGCTCGTTCACCCGGGATCACCCTCCTGATAAATCGCGAGGCGGGTATCACCGTAACAGCGGTCGAAGACCATTTTGTATGAATCCACCTCCCTCGGTATTTCCTCGGCATGGAAGGCGGTCACTATCAGGAATCCGTGCGCGGCAAGAAGGTCTTCCTTGCAGACTGATACAATCGTTTCCCCCACGATCTCATTCTTGTAGGGCGGATCTGCAAAAATCAGATCGAACTGCTGACCGGAACGCCCGAGTTTGCCCATCGCCCGTCGAACATCGAGACGCATGACGACAACATCGAAACCGAGTGCTGCACAGTTTTCGCGGATGATCCGGCACTGGTTATATCCCTGCTCAACCGAGACGAGAGATGCGGCGCCACGTGAGACCGATTCAATCCCCAAGGCTCCGGTCCCGGCAAAAAGGTCGAGAACCCGCATGCCGGTCACATCTCCCAGCACAGTAAAAAGGGCTTCACGAATCCTAGCCAGAACCGGCCGGGTTGTGAGCCCCCTGGGCGTTTTCAGCTTTCTTCCCCGGAATTTCCCCGCAGTAATTCTCATCCCGTCATATAGACGATTTGGTTCTGAGCGAAAAAGAAGCCTTCACCCTGTCGTATGGCCTCCCGACGGTAGCCGGTACGATCACGATCTGGAACACCCGGATATTTCCCTCACGGGGACATAGTTCTGCAACAACATTCTTGAGTCCATTGAACGAGCCGGTCAGTACGAATGGAAGATCCTGGTCGCTATAGATGGTATCGGCCTTGGGAAGGCGGCTGAATTTCACCCCCATTTGATCACTCCGGGAAGCAACCGGCTCAGCAAGTCGTGCCAGTTCATCCCCGGGGATAACATCAAGTATCTCCGGCTGGGTAATATCGCGCAATTTCCCGCTCAGATTAAATTGGTAGACCGCCTCCGCCGATTTGGTGTTCTTCGGCAATGCCGTCGGCGATACTATTCCAATGCTCCCGAGTGAAGCGACGAAGGCTTCCATTCCTGTGTAGATGAACGACATACCCTGGATGTCGAAAGAACCGTTGCAATTGATAACGAATTTCGTGAGCCAGACCTTCGAAGGTACCACCTCGCTGATTTCGTTGAGCATGACAAAGGTGGGATCCGGTTCTTCCGGCACCACCTCCGGCGCAGGCGGCGGCGGCGGTGGTGGCTGTACGACTTCCGGTTCTTTCTGGAAGTGTGACAGGATCAAATCTCTCTGGAGATAGCCGCCAATGGCGATGACAACGATCAACAGGGTGAGCATAACCTTTTTTGAGGTGAACCTGCGGGTAGAGTCCGGCGGGGATTCTTCGGTAGATTCATCAACCAGTTCCGCTGGCGGTTCCTCGATCTCTTCTTGAGGCTCCTCGATCTCTTCTTGAGGCTCCTCGATCTCTTCCTGAGGCTCCTCGATCTCTTCTTGAGGCTCCTCGATCTCTTCCTGAGGCTCCTCATCAACGATAATTTCTACCTCTTCCTCAGTGACTTCGGCGGGCGCCTCCTCTGCTCCGGCAGCCTCCTCGTCATCAGCGATCGATTCACTGTATTCGGACGGCTGAATGATCGTTTCCTCTTCTGCCGCTCCACTGCGCTCGTCATCTTTGTCGTCGGATAAATTGATCTTGAGCATTTTCAGACCTCCATCGCCCTGAGGGCAAGCCCAAAGCATGTAGTAAATGCAGAACCCATTTCTGCGAGTTCCTGATGAAGCTCCTTGACATCTTGCATATAGGGGACGAAAGGATTAAACACAACCGGAGCAATCGTCGCCTTGTTCTCAACAATATCCTTGAAGTCGCCGGCATATAAGGCCGCACCGGTGAGAACAAGATGCTCCGGCGTAGGATTCTCCTTGTTTTCGCCCGCGGAAGTGAGTCTGTTAACCGATTCAAGCACATCATCGGCAAGCCGTTCGAGTGTAGCGTTGTCAACCCGGGACATCGCATCGTGGTCGAGTGCCGGAAAAACCTCGTCGATAGCATCTTCATTGAGTGCAAACGACTCTATCGAAACCGGGAGCCCGTTTTCAATCACGATTGAAGAAATTCCCTCCGCTTCGACCGAAACGAGCATGACGGATGTGTTCTCGATACCTTCGGAACCCTCGTAGCCGTTGAAGAGAGCTATCGGCTCGACATCAACCAGCGTGTTTGCGAGAGAACCGGCCATCTTCCTGATCAGCTTTTTCTGCCCGGCAAAGGAAAACTTCATATCTCCGATTGTAATGAAATCGAAATTGAACTCGCCGGGATCGCTCAGAATCTTCTGTTGAATATCCCAGCGAAGAAGTTCTTCCAGTTGGGAATCATCCGTCTCGTCCTCCTGCTTGATTGATGCACACAGGAAGTCTCCCGGCCCGAGGCTGAAAGCGGTCATCGTGCCTTCAAGTTCGATTCCATGCTCGGTGGCGAACGATTCAAGGCTCTCACCGGGCTTCCCGGCGGCAATACCGGTAATCGCAAGATCACCCCCGTTATTCTCAACCTTCAGCATCCGAATTCCATGGGTACTGTACCTGATACCAATTCCCTGTGCCACTTTTTATTCTCCCAGATTCAAAAAAATGGACCGTGCCACTATAACGGTAACTTTAGAAAGGGAAATACAATGTACCATCTCTAATTAATATAAATATATATAGATTATACACAAGAGATTTTTCTCGTCAGCCGCGTTTTCTCGTGGTCATTCCCCCGGATGACCTGACGTTCTTGTACCTCATGGCACCGGGGAAACACGATTGCGGCGAAACTCGATGACGATCATCGTTCGGTCATGGTGATGCGACTCAAACGTTTATCATCGCATACCTGCACGTCATTTCATTTTTTCGTGCCCTGCTCTTCGGCATCGTCACCAAGAACGACATGCTTTCTGATTCGGGCGAGTGTCGCCGGCCCGATTCCCCTGACCAAGGTCAGGTCATCAATGTCCCGAAACGGTCCATGCTGCTCGCGGTAGGCAACAATTGCAGCCGCTTTAACCGGCCCTATGGAGGGCAGACTCTCGAACTCCGAAGGGGACGCGGTATTGATATTGACCGGTTTGTTGATAACGTGTAACCGTGCGGCGAGGGAATCAGGCGATTCAAGCGCAGGCGGCACTGGTATGGCATGCCGGATTACCCTGAAACCGTCCTCGGAGGCTGCGCGGTGCTGCGCGAGCCGAAAACCCCAGCCGATCAGGATAAGCACGGCGATACCGGCGATGGCGATTCGATCTCGTTTTGTGAACAGACCCATCACGTCTCCTCATTCATAGATAAGCGCAAGAACGAGTCCGCCGATTTTTTGGAGACTCTCTGGTGAGCACTTATCCGGCGTATCGGCGACCGTATGCCAGTAAGGATACTCAAAGTCGATCAGGTCGACAGCGGGAATACCGCGCGCGATTAAGGGAATATGATCATCGAGAATGCCGGCCTGATTCGAAGAAACAGCGATTCCGGCGCTGCGGCAGACGTGTACCACTCTTCCCCAGAGCGCCGGCGCTGCGGTGATAGAATGGTAGTCGGATGTAAGCCCGAGATTGCGATCCCCGATCATGTCGAGAAGAATGGCGTACCGGGGACGGTACGACGGTGTCATTACCTTCGCGAAATAGCGCGATCCGAGGAGCCAGGTCTCATCCCGGCCGTACTCGCCGCCGTCTTCGCCGTCAAAAAATGCCATATCGATACCGACCGACGGCTCATGCTTCCCGATCACCGCGGCAATTTCAAGCAGCACGGCGACACCGCTGGCACCGTCGTTCGCACCCGGCACGGGTTCGTTCCATCTGGTGGAGTCCGGGTCACGGTCGGCGTGGGGCCGGGTATCCCAGTGGGCACAGAGCAGCACCCGGTCTTTCTTTTCCGGGTAGAACGAGGCGAGTATGTTCTCCATCTCGACCTCGGTTCCTTCAGAAATTCCCCTGAAAGGCTGAATCGACACCTGCGCCGTATGCTTCTTGAGAAGAGCAACGATCCAGTCGCGAGTATTAACATGCCCTGCTGTTCCCGGAATCCGAGGACCGTAGGCAACCTGCTGTTCGAGGTACCGATATGCCCGTGCACCGTCAAACTGGTACGGCTCTTCCCGCGGCGCTTTACAAGAAAGCGCGAGGAGGGCGAAAACGGAAACGATCATGGCCTTTCTCAGAACTTCAGTTCGCACCATATCGAGATCTCCCTGATTTTGTGTACCTTTGCGGTAATGTCTTTCGAGGATGAAAACTCAAAGGAAGTCCCCCCCCGGAACTTCTGGGAAAAGTTATAGTTTCCATCGAACGAGATGGAGTTCGAAACATCATCGGCGATGGTGGCACCTTGTTCCTGATCCTTGCCGATCATCCGGAACGTCGTTTTCTTACTCGTATCGTAGGTTAAGGACAAGTCGATATCGCTCCGCAGCTTCAGCTTTCGAAACAGGGGAAATCCCTTCGAGGTATCCAGACGGTACCGAATAATCGTCTTTGTGGCCTTGGTATCGATTTCATTGGTGCTTTCCACATCGCCGGAATAATCGACGTTTTCCTGCGAAGTGTTGGTGAGAGTAAACGTGGTATCAAATTTTTTCCATATCCGCGTGTTGATACTGATGAGTGGGGAATACTGGCTCTGTTTCTTGTTTGCGTTCAGGGTGCCGTTATGCTTTGTTATGTCATAGGACCGCGCGAATTTCGAGGTAAGGTTCATGCTGGAGAAAAACCGTTTCAGGAAGGGAATCTTGTTCTCGAAATTCGTCCAGTTCAGCGTTAAATCGAGCGGCGTTTTTCTTTCGTTGTCATCGTCAACAGAGGACGACTTGCGCTGTTCCATATCCAGCTTCCCGGTGTACCGGAGCGCGATATCGAGCGGCAGCTTCACACTGGTTCTCGCCGAGTAGGTGTTCACGAGCCTCGACGAATTTTTGCTCGAAACCACGGTACTCGTGCCCGGGGGGTTGATAGCGCGAAATCCAAACCGTTCAACGGGACTCGGGCGTTCGGACATGCCGGAATAATCCATCTGCGCGTTCTGCTTGTAGTCGAAGTTTACCGGGCTCACCGCCTTCGAGACTGCCATGACAAGACGGGTTCTGATACTTTCCCCCTTCTTCTTTCCGGCTTCATCTTTCCCTTCCTGGGAAGCCGCATCCTTTTCCTTCTGATTCTTTGGCGGCATTTTCTTGTCATCTTCCGGTTTCATCTGCGCCTTTTTTTCCTCCGCTGCTTTCTCCTCCAGATCAGTTTCTTTCTTATCATTTAAGGTTGTTTCATCGGGCGGGGGCTTCTTCTCTTCCTGTTTCTCATCCGGCGCTGCCACATCGGACTCTTTCTCATCGTCTTTCCGGTCACTTCCGGCATCTCCGTCATCCTTCTTCAGCCATCCGAAGTATGACCGCCAGGTGGGTCGGTTATCCACAGTATCCTGGGTTTTTCTGGGAGGTTTCGGTTTTCCGCTGATGTTCACCTCGAGAAATTTATCCAGCGCGAAATCGGCGGTCGCGGAAAACGACTTGGTAAAGAGTACCTCCCGTGTTCCGAGCTGGCCCGAGAGGCTGTTTTTTGGATCGTTCTCTTCTTCATATTTGATATTGTAGTTATATTTGTTGGTGATATTGAATAACTCGGGTCCCTGAATGGTCAGCTTGCTCTCCTCGGCATAGCTGACCTCTTTGTTATTTTTCGCGAGCATGAGGTCTTTCCCCCTGCTCAGGGTAAAGTCGTAATTGATGGTCTTGAAAGGATTATACCCGAGGTTGTATTCCTCGACAGCAGTCTTGTTGGATATTTTCGGTTCCAAATTACCGTCTATATCGGTTGATTCGCGGTTCGTTTCCCGTTGGGCGTAGCTGTAATTGAGCAAATTCGGCGTATAATTAAACGTCGCGTTGGAGATCGCCTGTCCGATCCCGGTGGGCAGTTCGGGAAGCCATCCCAACAGCACAAATCCCTTCTCCGTCGGATTGACATCGTAGTTGTAACTGAGGTTCTTGTTGTCGCTGGTGGTCTCGCCGCGACTGGGTGATATCTGGTAATCCTCGCCCCAGTCGAAGCTCGCGCTCACCTTTTCCAGCGACCACCTGGTCAGAAATCCGGTGACACCCCGCTTGGTGGCATCGTGCCCCTTGCTATAGGATATCCGGGCTTTTTTGTTCTGATTGAACGTTCGGTACTGCATTTTTTCGTACGCGGGGAGAATAATATCAGAACCGCTCTTCAGTCGCGGAAGCGATTCCGATTCGGATAGATTTCCCGACACGGGAATCTTTATCTTCCACCGGTCAGGAGTAAACCGATCGAGATTCATCTTGAGAGAAGACGAGAACTTGGTATTATCCTGTCCCGAGCCTTTCTTTGCATTCATACCGTGAAAATCATCCGACTTTTTCTCGATTTTCCCGGTCATATTGATAAATCCCGAGAGATCGGCATTGATATCCGCCTTATAGGCGGTACCTTCCATGCTGCGCAGCTCATCCAGACGAAGCTCGTCGATCCATACCTCGGTTTTCGTAATCTCGTAATCGGAATTGTTCCTTAATCCGATGGATATAATCTTTACATTGTTCAGGGAGGGATTTCCCTCGATGGTATATATTTTGTTGCCGACCGTATCGATGAGCGCCGTTTCCAGGGAATCCTGAATCGAAAGCAGGAGGGCATCCATGATCGAGAGCACCAGGGTGTCGGCAACCGCGACAGCCATTGTGTCCGGCATGAGTGCCGAGAGCGAATCGACCCAGGAAGCGTGGTATCGTTCCCCCGCGTCCTGTGCCAGCAGTTTCGGATCAGCCTCATACTCATCGAGCAGCTTGAGATTCGTACAGCGGGCGAGATCGATATCAACCTTGCTGTCGTGGGCCCACCCGTGGTAGATGGGCGAACGGTATTCATAATAGTTCTTCTTGTCGCCCCCGAATCTGATGATCAATTCGTAGTCGCTGGGACCGGTACCCGGCTCGGGAAAGAAGGTTGATTTGGGCCCGTCGCCGTACCCATTCACATGCATCTCAAAGATGTTGTAATCGGTCAAGTCCATGACCTCAAAATCGCGGTAGATAAACGCGGTGTTGCCTGCATCGAGATTTTCGACTCCGAGTACCGCAGACTGTTCCTTCTTCCTGATCTTGTAGTCACGGTCGAGTTCACCCTGCACACCGGGCGGGGACTCATAGTCGATGTTTTCGTGGGTGTTCTTGGTCGACACACGCACCACGTCGTCCACACTCTCAGTCACCTCGTCGTTCTCCCCATCGAAGATACCCTGCTCAAGCCAGTTGCTCTCCACAACCTCGATCGAGGCGATCTGGATCTTCGTCTTGTCGGTACCGGTTATCCATAACCGGGAGAACTCGATTCGGGTCGAATCGGGCGGGCTGTTTTTCGTACCGTCTTCGATCGCCTGCCGGTTATTCCAGAGCGGTATCCGGAAGAGCCGCCATCCACCGGAATCGCCGGAGGGAACCGAATCCTGCACGAGGTATGCATTGGTGGGATCACTCAGGTCGACCGAATACTCATAGTATATGTTCTTGGTATCGAGAATACCATTACCGTTGATATCCTCGGTATCGGGGAGGCCGGCACGATCGGAATCACGTGCGTTGCCCTCGGTGCCGTTAATGTGAGTATAGTCGTTTTTCTTTTCACTGTTGTACCGCCAGTCATCGCCGCTCGGGTCATTATTTTCCTTGCTATAATCAGTCTCCTGCTTATTGAACAATCCGTCGAGACCAGTATCCTCATCCTCGGTGAGAATACCGTCGCCATGCCCCTGTCCCGGAATGGGTTTGTCCTCGGTATTGAGTTTACCGTCACCGGTGAGCGACAACAGGGTTTCCTTGTTATAAAAGTCCTCCGAGATCGAGCCGATGTCGATCTTCAACTGGCCTTTGCTGCCCCTGGCCCACACCTCAATAAATCGTGCCCGGGACAGATCGATACCGGATCCCCAGAATGGATTCATGATGCCGGCAAAGCTCTCATCCTCACTGACACCCTCTGCCATGGTATAATCGAGGTTCAGGACATGAACCGTGTTCTCACCGGCCGCAGTCTCTTTGTTGGGCCAGATTTCCTCCGAATCAATCCGATCCCAGGGATTATACCAGTTGAGGGTACCCCGTTTCTCGATCTGCATGCCGAGAGCGGTCCCCCGGTCGGGAATAGACGCTGTGGACCAGTTCGTGCGCATAATACTGATCGTGGTGTTCTGCGATCCCTCGAAATCATCTATGTATACCTCTCCGTGCGTGTTCAGGGTTGGCATGCTTCGTGCAATTTCCGTCTGGAGGCGCACACGGGAGGGCGCACTTCCCACCACACCAGGCAAAAGGTCGACCGCCCTGGTCAGGAATTGGGGCTCCAGGTTTATATCTGCATCAGCGTCAAAGAGCATCATGCGGGAAGGTTCATTGCCGAGCCTGACACGCTTGTCCTTCGTCGATTCGTTGTTAAAGAGGAATACGGCGCCGAGACGTGAATCGGAATTGAGCGTATATTCCCCGCGGATACCAAAAAGTGTTTTCTGCATTTCCTGATAGGAATTCCGCTCCTGGTATTTGATGTCCAATTCCGCATTGGGGCTTGTCGCGTCCTCGTTTAAAAACGTGATCTCGCCGGACATATAGTTGATCCGGTAATCGCTGCCTTTTACCAGCTTTTTCCCGTTGAGGTAGACCTCCTCGGAATTCTCGAGCACACCGCCGAAACTGCTGATTCTGAAAGAAGCCTGACGGTTTGAGGTTTTAACCTCGATGTAGTACTTCGTCACCTCTTCCTTCTCCTTGAGGTTGTACACATCGTATATCTGAGACACCTTTTCTTCAAGCTCAGTATCGACACCGATGGGTTTGTCTTCGGGATCGAACGGCCGCAGGAGGGGAAAGATAAGCTCTCCCCGATACCGGTCGACAAATCCGCGGTTGTAGTCGACCTTGTTGTCCGGGGTGAGATTTCCCTGCTCGTCGGTCTTATCGAGACCGAGGATGTGAATGAAGGAAATACCGCCCTGCTTGTCACGCGAAACCCCGTCGGTCGCACGGCGGTATATCTTGATTTCGAGACCGTCCAGGTCGATCGGCCCCGGCCCGAGGTCGTAGACGTTCTTCCATTCGAGGTTCCAGGTATCGACATCGGTCGGGCGCTGACCCTTCGGCTTGATCAGCTTGAACACGTTTTTCAGGGAGTCGGGATTGCTCGGATCGTATTCCAGTGAACCATACTCGCGGACGTCCTGGGTAACCATGTACACACCAACCGTCCACTCGTCGGGTATGCGGGTTCTGAACTGAACGAAGCCGAGCTCACGGTTGACATAGTAGTCGGTCGGATCCATCCGGTGGAAAAACCCCTCTATATAGGCGTCGTGATTGTCCATATCACGATTGTACATGCTCATGGGATAAGCCACACCGGGATAGGCATAGGTTCCCTCGTTCGTGTCGTTGGCGTCGATGTTATCGTTGACATACACCTCGAACACGGCGAGTGAATCGACGGAATCGTACATGATGCGATCGAAGGAATCGCGTGCCCGGGCGAAATTGTCCCGGAACAAATGATCGATGAAGAAGTAGGTGTTTGACTTGTATTCGTAGTCTTTTATCTGGGTGACTGCTTCCTCGGCGGTTCCCTTGAAACTTTTCGTGCTGGACTCACCCTTTTCCTGGGAGGCGATTGTGGTGATCTCGATCGGCCCGAGCTGCCCCTCAGCACGGATGCCGAACAGGCCGCGATGGCTTCCGGAGTAACCGGCGAATGTGGCGCCTTTCAGGTTGAGAGAGGTGTTGCCCGCCTCGATGTACTTGAGGATGTCACGGTCCTCACCCTCATACTTAATACTGATATTTTCCTCGAGGTTGGCGAACGG
>CAYWBT010000016.1:0-28880 GCA_964456585.1 uncultured bacterium | reverse complement strand
ATGGCGTGTCATGTTTCTTTCTGGCGGGCGGTTGAACGATCAGCTCGATGTTGCCCTTGAGCCGTGTGGGGAATATCACCCGGTTTCCGTCAACCTGAACCTCAGGTACATTCGCAAGACGTTTCAACTTTGATTTTGACCGCACGATTATCCGGCACATGCTCTTCCCGATATCAACACACTTCATACGGATCTTCTCCCGTGCGTAAAATAACACCCCGTACCGTTTTAGTCAATTGCTATTCAACGAAGCAACCGGCGGTGCATTAAAAGCTTAAAAATAAAGAAGCCCGTGATCCGGGGAGGAAAAGGGCTTTTTGGAGGAGCCATCCGGATTTGAACCGGAGAATGGAGGTTTTGCAGACCTCTGCCTTACCACTTGGCTATGGCTCCTTGCTCGCCTCATAATATAACATGAAATGTATGCAAAAGTCAACAGGCAATTCCCTTCTAACCCTCACGTCATGAATCTCAATTCCTTATCGTTTATTCTCTTTTATATTATTATATTATGAAGAGTTGAGTAGAGAAAATGAGATTGTGAAAGAGTCTGAAATCCACAAAGAATACGTTGACAGCATGTAAGGATCATGGCTATATTTAAAAGATTATGTCTGCTGTAAACCGATGGAAAGATACCATGAAACGACGAATAGCACCGGTACTCGTTCTCTTTTTTTTTACGTTCCTTTTTTCCTGTTTTTCACGGAATGCATTGTTACGCGAGCATTTTCAAGATTTAAAGCGAAAGGAAGAAATTGTCGTTGTCATATTCGGCGATACCATTTCGGGTGGTGAGTCACTTTCTGGAATCGGTGAATCGTATGGAAGAAAGCTGAAACAGATGCTGAAAGTTCTTTTCGGGAAGGAAGTCAGCCTTATCAACACCAGCCGTCCCGATGAAACCTATCGTTTCGGTTACCGGCGTATTCAGGAGGACATTCTCTCGTACCGTCCCGATATTGTATTTGTCGCGCTCGGACTGATGGATGCGTTTTCGCCCGGTATTCTCCTGAGTACCCACCAGAAAAACATCAAGAAATTTTACCAGGAACTGAAAGAGAGCGGTACTTTTGTTATTGTGTTGACAATAACCGGCTTCAAGGATCTCGAACTACAAAACGACCCGAGACTGAACCGGATCGAAGACTTCAACAACCTGTTGAGAGAGCAGGCGCGTTATTTCCATTACCCCGTCATTGATATCACGAGGTGCATGAAGGGAGTGTTGATTTCCCGGACCGACGAGTACCGCTCGTTTTACAGTGATCTCATGAGATTGAGTCCAAAAGGTGAAAAATTTGTGGCTGACTGTATCTATAATCGTATCACGCACATACTGGGAGAAACATTTTGATTATTGATTTTCATACCCATGTTTTTCCTGATTCACTGGCTTCCGGTGCGATCGCTTCACTGGAAAAGATAGCAGGAATCAAGGCGCAGACCGACGGTACTGTTGATGGTCTTTTGGCTTCCATGGACAGGGGAGGGATCGATAAATCGGTTATCTGCCCGGTTTCAACAAAACCAACGCAGGTAACAGGAATAAACAGCTGGATTATCGGCATGAAAGACGACCGGTTAGTTCCCTTCGGGACACTCTTTCCCGACATGGAGAAGGTTGACGACGAGGCAAAGAGACTGGCTGATAACGGTATCCGGGGGATTAAGTTACATCCGGACTACCAGACCTTCTTTGTCGATGACGAACGAGTGTTCCCTATATATGAAGCCTGTGTACGCCATAATCTCATCGTTTTATTTCATGCTGGAGTTGATATCGGGCTTCCGCCCCCTATTCACGCCACACCATCGAGGCTGGCCATCGTGCTCGACAGGTTCCCGGACATGACCGTTGTGGCGGCCCACATGGGTGGTTTCCGCTTGTGGGATGAGGTTGACAGGTATCTTGTGGGACGCGAAATCTATTTCGACACCGCATATATATACCTGGATTTATCAGAAGATCGGTTTCTGACACTTGTGAGAGATCACGGCGCTTCGCGCATACTGTTTTCAAGCGACTGTCCCTGGTTTGACCAGAAGAAAGCACTGAGTGTTCTGGATGACTGGGCATTCTCAAATGGGGAACGTTACATCGTTTACGGCGGCAATGCGGCGGCGCTCCTCGGGATCGATGGACGCTAGGCATTCCCGGAAAAAACCATTTACTGCCGTGATGCTGAACCAAGATCACGGCCGTCATCGTTTCCAGGATATCGGTGAAGAAGAGTAATAATAACTTCAAACATCATGAGTGAGTTTGCTTGATACTCTTCCCCGGAAAAGAGGTTAGGCGGGAGAATACGTTCTGTGATAAAACTATCGCCCACACTGCTTGGGAAACTCGCGTGGCTCATCGTCCGAATGCTCGCAAAAACCCTTTCGATCGAAGTTGTCCGGGAGGGCAACAACGATGATGACGGCGGTGGACCAAAAATATACGCCCTCTGGCATGGGAGGATGTTCCTCCCAATGTATCACTTCAGAAACTCCGTAATTCATGGTCTCGTTTCGGAACATCGTGACGGCGAAATTATAACAGCAACACTTGAAGCGTTCGGGTATGTACCCGTGCGGGGTTCAACATCGCGAGGTGGGGCGAGAGCACTGGTGCAGCTTGTCAGGCTTGTTGGGGAGGGTAAGCAGGTTGCCTTCACTCCCGATGGCCCACGGGGACCGAAGTGGCATTTCCAGCCCGGTGCCGTTTATGTTGCCTTGAAAACGGGAATACCGATCATTCCCCTCGTCGGGAGTGCACAACGGGCAGTTTACTTCAAGAGCTGGGATGCTTTCCAACTACCGCTACCGTTCTCGAAATGCCTGTTTGTGGTGGGAGAACCGTACCACGTTACCGGCGATATGACGGATGAAAACATTGAGTTTCACCGTGCGGAAATCGAGCGTCGAATGACCGATATGGTCCGGAAGGCGGATGGAGAAATGGGCCTTCCAACGGCGGAGATACGTCAACGATGATAGTCCTCTATATTATAGTATACTGTATACTTATTTTCCTGCTTTACCCCTTGGGGCTGGTCCTCTCGCTTATGGGAAAACCTCACCTGCTGAGACGCTTTCGCCCACCGTCTGACATCCCGTCTGGAGGCACTGTCCGGCTCTGGATACACGCTGCTTCGGTTGGTGAAGCCGGCATTGCATTTTCGATGGCCGAGGAGATAAAGCGATCGTATACCGATGCAGTGGTCTTCATTTCCACGGTGACCACGACCGGGCTGGATAGAATTCATGCCATGAATGATTCTGCCTCACGGTTGGTTGTCGACCGGGTGTTTATAGCTCCCCTCGATTGTCCCCTTGTCACGAATGCATTTGTGAATGCTCTCAGGCCGACATTATTCATGCTGGTGGAGACGGAACTCTGGCCATCCCTGATCAGGTCCGTTGCCTGCCGGGGTATTTCGTTAGTTGTCATCAACGGTAAAATATCGGGAAAAACACTCCGCAGATACCTGTACCTTGGTTTTGTATTCAAGAATATTATCCGTACTATCTCGCTCGTCTGTGTTCAGTCGAGGATTTATTCCAAGCGATTTAACATGCTCGGCATCCCTCCTGAACGGATCGAGATAATAGGAAATATCAAGTTCGACAATCTGCCAGGACCGGAAGACTATGATGTTTCTTCGATCCGCCGATCCCTGGCTATCCGGGAGGATGTGAAGGTATTTGTAGCGGGCAGTACGAGACCGGGCGAGGAAGACGTACTTGCACGATCGTTTGCGCGCATGGCGGAGCGATACCCTGATAGCGTGATGATTATTGCTCCCCGTCATCTTAAGAGGATCGACGATGTGGAACGAATACTGGCGGACAACGGGCTCAATTTCCGACGGAAAACATCAGGTCAACCCATCGACAGTTCGGACTGCCACGTGTTAATTCTCGATACAATTGGTGATCTTGTCACCGCCTATGCGTGCGCCGATGTTGCCTTTGTCGGCGGGAGCCTCCGTGCGTTCGGCGGACATAATCTTCTCGAACCCGCAGCACTCGGTGTACCGGTCGTATTCGGGCCGTATATGGAACAGACGGGTTCAAAGGAGTTACTGGCGTCCGGAGGAGCTGTCCTCGCCCATAATGAGGACGAACTTGTTGATGTCCTCCATATGTTTTTTAGCGATGAGGAGAAGCGTATGAAAGTGGGTGCAGCGGGAATCACTACGGTGAAACGTTTCAGGGGAACACTTGCCCGTACACTGCGGTGTATAAAGGATCGCGGACTTTTACCGCAGATGGATAAACAATAAACGCAACGCAGATGGATACCGGCATATGCGCAGTATAATCGAAGACATAATGTATGATCGGAGAACTGACCTGCTGTCCCTGCCCCTGCGCGTTCTCCTGCGGATCGTGTCGACCGGGTATTCCCTGGTGATCTCCCTGAGAAACATCTTCTATAACCGTCGGATTTTCAAGGTTCTCGATGTACCGTGCCGTGTTATCAGCATCGGCAATATCGTTGTCGGCGGATCCGGAAAAACTCCGGTAACCCTCATGACCGCGAAGCTTTTGCGGGATGCCGGTTTTTCGGTTGCCGTCGTATCACGGGGGTATAAGAGCGGAAACAAAAAGCCGCTTGTTGTTTCGGATGGCGACCGGGTACTTGTTTCTCCTCCCGATGCAGGTGATGAACCGCATATTATCGCCGCTTCCCTCAGGGATGTTCCCGTAGTGATTGGTGTCGATCGTGTTGCCGCGGCGCAACTAGCGTACGATCGTTTCAAACCTGATGTGATCGTGCTGGATGACGCCCTGCAGCATCGGCGCTTATACCGCGACATCGATATAGTTACCGTGGATGCCGATAATCCGCTTGGAAGTAACTATCTGGTGCCGCGTGGTACGCTCAGGGAAAAGCACAATGCCATAAACCGGGCGAAAGTGGTGGTGGTCACCCGCGTCCGCGACGACCATAACCGTGCTCGAATTGAGCGAATGATCCGCTATCATGCACGCGAGATCAATCTCTTCTGGAGTAGTTTCCTCGCTGTCGGGGTGCGCAAACCGGGCGCCGAAACCGCTGAATCGCACGACGTGCTGAGGGGGAAAAACGTTGCTGCACTCTCGAATATTGCCAACCCGGATTCGTTCTGCCGGATACTCGAGTCACTCGGTGCCGTCGTGGTTGTGCAATTCGCTCTTCCCGATCATCATCGGTATACGGAATCGGAACTCGCCGCTCTTGAAAAACGAGCCCGCGATGCCGGCGCAGAATTTCTGGTCATGACCGCAAAGGACGAACGAAACATACCCGACCATTCAAACAGTCAAACCATCGAGAAACTCGTACTCGATATCCAGGCTGCGCTCGAGGAAGAAAAAGAAGAATACATGAAAATCATTGCCCCTAAAACAAAACGTGCTAGGAAATAACATGGAACTCGAAGCTTATACCAAACTACCGGAAAAGGAACTGCTCGAACGGATCGCGAAGGCGAAGAAGGAAAAGAACGCGGTCATTCTCGTGCACAATTACCAGGTGCTCGAGGTTCAGCAGGTCGCGGACTACCTGGGAGATTCCCTGGGGCTCTCACGAATTGCGCAAAAGACAGATGCCGATGTCGTCGTCTTCTGCGGCGTTGACTTTATGGCGGAGAGTGCAAAGATTCTCTCGCCAGAAAAAATCGTGCTCCTCCCGGAAATCAAGGCGACATGCCCCATGGCGAACATGGTCGATCCCGACGAACTCGCGGATGCAAAACGGCAGCATCCCGAAGAGACCGTGGTGGCGTATGTCAATACAACCGCCCGGGTAAAGGCGCTCGTAGACATCTGCTGTACATCGGCAAACGCGGTGAATGTAATCAGGACACTCGGTGACCGTGAAATTCTGTTTGTGCCGGACAAAAACCTTGCCCACTATGTGGGGCTCACCACCGGTGCGAAGATACGTCCCTGGGACGGGTACTGCTACGTGCACAACTTCTTCACCGTACAGGACGTCGAACGGGTGCGCACGGCACATCCCGATGCTGTGTTTCTCGTGCATCCCGAATCTCCCCCGGAGGTTGTTGCCCGTGCAGATCATGTTATGTCAACCTCGGGTATGGTTGACTATGTTGACCATATTCGGGATGACCATGAAAAGCGCCGCGGAGTTATCATCGGTACCGAAATAGGTCTCGTAAAACAGATCCAGAAGAACCACCCGGATATCGCTATCTGGCCCCTGAGCGATTTCGCCATATGCGGCACCATGAAGATGACCACGCTGCCGAAGGTGTGCTGGTCGATTGAGACGGGAAACTATGAGATCACCATCCCGGACGATATTCTTGAGAAGGCGCGGGCGTCGCTTGAGAAGATGATTGCTGTGCATTAGGTAACAGTTCCGTTTTCTGGATTGAAACGGGGAATAATCCACCTTCTAGTGCATTTCTACGCGAAAGGATCCTCAGGCTAGTGATGAATACAGTACCAGTGCGAATTTACCGGAGCAGGCCAAGATGATCAAGTTGTCATCGATTGATTTCCTGAATAGTTTTCACCAGTTCAAGCGTCGACTGAACTGGTTCGTCAGCGGGATGACCTTCCGCAAGGCTTCGAATTTCTTCGTCACCGGGATGCAGTACGCGCTGAAAAGCGAGAGACTGTTCTCCTGGCCGGTCATGGTTAAGATCGATGTTTCACCGCTCTGTAACTTGCAGTGCACGATATGTGTCCATGCGCGGGAAGAGGGAAATCCGGTGCTGGAAAAGCAGCACTTCGATAATACCATGAGGATGAGCTTTGAACGATACCGAGAGATCATCGACCAGGTGAAGGGCAAGAGCTTCGCCGTATCGCCCTACAATCTCGGTGATCCGCTCATGCATCCCGACATCGAGAAAATGTGCGCGTATGCACACGATGCCGGTCTCAACGTCCATATCAGTACGAATTTCAGCTTTCAACTGAGCGATGAGCGCATACGCTCACTCGCGTGCTGTGGTATAACACACTTCACTGTGTGTGTCGATGGTATGACGCAAGATATTTATTCCATGACACGGGTGGGAGGGAGAATCGACTTGGTGAAGTCGAATCTCGAGCGGTTGTGCGCTTACAAGAAAGAGCACCGGTTACGCTACCCCATCATCGAGGTCCAGTACCTGAAGTTCCCCCATAATCTGCATCAGCTGTCAGACGCGAGGGAGTGGCTGGAAAAAATCGGTGTCGACAAGATGGTTGATTTTTATGGTACCCTTCATAACTACACGGTTGATGTTCCCGGGAACTTCACCGCATACGGTCCCAAGAAGAAAGGTTACCTTCCTCTGTGTTACTGGCCATACTTTTTCCTGGTGATTAATTACAATGGTGACGTTATTCCCTGCTGCTGGTACCGCATGTACGCCCATAACAGCACGGACCCGAAGGACAAGTCGACGGTGTTTGGCAACATCTTCGAATCGAGTTTGAAGGAAATCTGGAATTCAGAGTCCTATAGAATCGCCAGGAGGCTGGTTTCTCGTCCGGAACTGGCTGTTGGTAATCCCTCTTACAGGAACCATTACTGTTACCACTGTCCCTTGATTTTCGAAACGGACTGGCGGAAGAACCACCGCATCGCTCCCGAGTGGACATTCGACGACGTGTACGAGATGATCGATGGCAGGCCGGTGCACCGCCCCGATGAACAGGCTGTCCAGCATAGGGAACGTCGAATGAACAAGAATGCCGATGCTCCCAAAGTGGCCGGCGACAGGGGAAATCCACAGGTTGCCGAGACGGGCGGTGAGTGAGGGGTAACACCGGTGACCACCCGTGATGGAACGGCCTAATCCTCCGTGTATTAAAATTTCTAAAAATAGAATAGTTATTTTGATACCGATCACTTCAGTAATTGGTGAAGTGAACCTCATAATGAGCGGATCATTATTTTCACCGGTACAAATCTCCCCTTAAAACACAATATGATGTTGTTATTTTTGAGAAAATTCTTTTTTCCTAATATATCTTGTATTATATTTTTTAATTCATTACCGGTCTGTCAGATGTAATCGCGAGGAAAGCCCGTGGGTAAAAGCGATTTTCTTGTCATTGGTTCGGGTATTGCCGGCCTTTCATTTGCGCTCAAAGCCGCAGAACTGGGCGAAGTTGTTGTCATTACCAAGAAGAGCGACAGCGAATCATCGACGAATCGAGCCCAGGGTGGTATTGCGAGCGCCCTGGGGAATGACGATACCCTTGAAGAGCATATTAATGACACCATCACGACGGGCGATGGACTCTGCAGGGAAGATGTGGTGAAGATTGTTGTCACGGAAGGGCCGAAGATCATAAATCAGCTCGTCCAGTGGGGTTGCAGGTTCACCCGTGACGAAGCAGGAAACTTTTCCCTCGGCCGTGAAGGCGGACATTCTCACAACCGCATCGTCCACGCCGACGACCTGACCGGCTACGAGATCGAGCGCGCACTCCTGACAGCGGCCAAGAAACATCCGAACATCACGCTTCTTGAAAATCATATCGCGGTCGATCTCCTCACCGAGCATAATGTGGCGGTTATGTCAAAGAGCGGAGCGATTCACTGTTTCGGTGCGTATGTGCTCGATGTCGAGAAACGAGTGGTCGAAACGTTCATATCCGGCACAACGCTGCTCGCCACCGGCGGTCTCGGACAGGTGTATCTCCATACCACCAATCCCGATATCGCGACCGGTGATGGTATCGCCATGGCCTTCAGGGCGGGCGCTGAAGTTGGGAATCTTGAATTCATGCAATTTCATCCCACGAGCCTGATGCTGCCGGATGGCACTACGTTTTTAATCTCAGAGGCGGTTCGCGGTTACGGCGGTGTGCTGGTCGACAAACAGGGGAAGCGGGTAATGGAGCATCATCCCATGAAAGACCTCGCACCCCGTGACATCGTCGCGAGAACAATCGACCAGTACCTGAAGAACACCGGCGAGAACTGTGTCTACCTCGATGTATCGGGATTCAAAGCGGATGAAACGAAAAAGAGATTTCCCAATATCTACAGTACTTGCCTTCGCCACGGTGTCGATATAACGAAGGATCTTATTCCGGTCGTACCCTCTGCCCACTACATGTGTGGTGGTATAGTGACCGATACATTTGGCCGGACGAAGATCGAAAACCTTTACGCCGTGGGCGAAGTAGCCATGACCGGGCTCCACGGTGCGAACCGGCTTGCCTCGAACTCGCTGCTCGAAGCTGTTGTCATGGCGGAGCGGGCATACCTGACGGTCAGGGAGAAGCGCAAGCTCAAGTCCGAACTTCCGAATATCAACGACTGGAACGACCGGGGAACATTCGATCCCGATGAGTGGGTGGTCATATCACACGACCGGAATAATATCCGACAGCTGATGTGGGACCTCGTGGGGATTGTCCGGAGCGATTTCAGGCTCATGCGGGCACTGAGCCGTATCGCGCTCATCCGTGAAGAAGTCGCAAAATATTACCGGCGAACCAAAGTGTCGCTCGAACTCATCGAACTCCGGAATTTGTCCATCGTCGCATGGCTCATCGTTCTCAGTGCTCATCACCGCAAGGAATCAAGGGGATTGCACTATACGACGAATTATCCCGAACGAAACAATACGTTTTGGAAGCACGATACGATCATTAGAAACGAAGAAATTGTGATGTAGCATTGCGGGCGGTTGCTTTCCATCCCGGCAATCCTTAATGAGAAGAGACTGGCGTGAAGTGATGGAGACGTGAATAAACTCATTTGAGGGGTGAAGTACTGGAAAGGGAAAATAAAATCACCGTGCTCGATTTTGGCGGACAGTATGCCCACCTCATCGCCAAACGAGTTCGCCATCTTGGTGTCTATGCCGATATCATGCACCCCGACGAGCCGGTCGAAAAATTGGGTGCGCCTTCCGGCTTGATCCTTTCGGGCGGTCCTTCGAGCGTGTACGGCGAGAATGCCCCGGCATTCAACCGCGAGATTCTCGATACCGGCATTCCCATTCTTGGCCTCTGTTATGGCATGCAGCTTATAGCCCGTCTGCTCGGAGGCGGTGTCGAGAGGCTCGCACGCCAGGAATACGGCAGAGCGGAACTTGAAGTCCTGGGTGAATCGCCTTTGTTGTACGGTTTGGGCGAGCGCGAACAGGTCTGGATGAGTCACGGAGATTCTGTCACCAGCCCGCCGGAAGGTTTTGATGTCATTGGCCGGACGACCGGTTGCGCGGTGGCGGCTTTCGGCAACGAGGAAAGCAAAATCTACGGTCTCCAGTTTCATCCCGAGGTGACCGATACGCCATCCGGCGACCGTATACTCCGGAATTTCTTATCGATCTGCGGTGCAGAAAAAAACTGGTCGATGGACGGCTACATAGTGGAAAAAATGAAGGCGGTGAGAAAGCAGGTCGGTGACCGTAACGTGTTTTTATTGGTCTCCGGCGGTGTCGATTCCACAGTGACTTTCACCCTTTTGAACAAAGCGCTCGGCGAAAAGCGTGTGCTCGGTCTCCACATCGACAACGGTCTCATGCGCAAGAACGAAACCGCCGCGGTGGAACGCGCACTGGCGAAACTGGATTTTCACAACCTGGTTGTTGTCGATCGCGGTGAAGATTTTCTCAAGGCGGTGGAAGGTCTGACCGATCCCCAGGAAAAACGCCGGGCAATCGGCGATGAATTCATCTATGTGAAGGATCGTGAACTCGAAGCGCTCGATCTCGATCCCGATATATGGATGCTCGGGCAGGGAACGCTCTATCCCGATATCATCGAATCGGGCGGCACGAAGCATGCCGATGTTATCAAGACACACCACAATCGTACCGACATGATAAAGGAAATGGTTGCGAGAGGGCTGGTAGTTGAGCCGCTCGATCAGCTCTACAAGGATGAGGTGCGAATTGTCGGCCAGCGTCTCGGGCTTCCGCGCGATCTGGTATGGCGCCACCCGTTCCCCGGCCCCGGTATCGGTGTCCGGGTACTCTGCAGCAAGGGGGGAGAGCGGTCAGAAGATTTTGCCGACATCCTGGGCGCGGTTGAGGAAAAATCACGGCCCGCGGGATATGAGGCGATGATTCTTCCGGTACGGAGCGTGGGAGTGCAGGGTGATTCGCGGACGTATGAGCATCCGGCTGCTGTGAGCGGCGCACTTGCGTGGGAAACCCTCGATCTCCTCTCAACCGATATAACGAACGAGATCCGGGGGGTCAATCGTGTCGTGTATACGATCGCCGGAGGCGATCTGAAACCACTCCGGAGCAAGGTCGCAACGCTCACACGCGACCGTCTCGATCTTTTACGAGAAGCCGATTACCTTGCCATGAATGCCCTCAGGAAGCACGGGCTCTACGATAAGATATTCCAGATGCCCGTGGTTCTCGTCCCGCTCTCGTCCGATGGGAAGGGTGAAAGCGTGGTCGTCCGGCCGCTTGAATCATCCGATGTCATGACCGCACGCTTCTTCCGCATGCCGGAGGAATGTCTCCGGGAAATGGCGGGAGCTATTCTGGCTCTTGATGGAATCGAGTACGTATTTTATGATGTTACCAACAAACCTCCGGGAACGTTTGAGTGGGAATGATCCGGTGGCGACTGTGTGGTTGGGTAAGGATAAAAAAAGAAAAAAGCATAGACAGTAAGAACGAGAGGGAAACAGTACATGAACGTTGTGGTATGCGTGAAACAAGTTCCGGACACTATGGATGTTAGGATCGATCCGGAAACGAATACCCTTGTTCGGGAAGGCGTGCCGTCCATTCTCAATCCGTTCGATGAGTATGCCATCGAGGAGGGTTTACAGATCAGGGAAAAGTACGGCGGTACCGTTACCGTAATAACCATGGGACCGCCCCAGGCGGACGAGGTACTTCGAACCGCTCTGGCGATGGGTGTCGACAACGTTGTGTTGCTCTCCGACCGGGGATTTGCGGGTTCGGATACGTTGGCGACATCGTACACGCTTACGAAAGGAATAGAAAAGATCGGCGATGTCAATCTCGTCATTACCGGGAAACAGGCAATCGATGGCGACACCGCGCAGGTTGGTCCCGGCATCGCCGCACGCCTTGGTTTTACACAACTCACCTACGTTTCGAAGGTTGAGAACATAGACGAAGAGGCCGCTTCGATGGTGGTTGAACGCATGCTCGATGGCGGCAGGGAACGAGTTGAGGCCCGCTTGCCAGCACTCCTGACCGTCGTGAAGGATATCAACATTCCGCGTCAACCATCAATTCTCAAGCGAAAAAAAGCTCGGAATGCCGAAATACCGACGTGGACGGTAATGGATATTGGTGCCGACCCTGAACAGATAGGCCAGAAAGGGTCACCGACGTGGGTTGAGAAGGTGTTCTCACCTGAACAGAAAACCCAGGGAGAGATGCTTGAGGGAGATACGGACGAAGTATCTACGAAGCTCGTCGACTTAGTTCTTCAATTGATGATAAAATAGCGAGGATGTATGGGATTAGAGATTATACTGGATAAGTGCGTCGGATGCGGCCTGTGTCTTAAGGCATGCCCGTTCGATGCCCTGGAAATTGTTGACAATAAAGCAGTTGTCTTGAGCAATTGCACTCTCTGTGGCCTGTGCGTGGAGTCATGTAAATTCGAGGCGATTATCAAACCGGAGCATGAAACCGGTCAAGTCCCTGATTACGATGACCACCGAGGTATTTGGGTGTTCGTACAGGAGGATGACGCGGGTATACATCACGTGGCCCTCGAACTGATCGGCGAGGGCAGGAAACTTGCCGATGAGCTCGATACCGATCTATCCTGCATCCTACTCGGAAACGATGTGGAACGGTTTACCGGTGAGCTTTCCCACTACCCGGTCAACCGTATTTACGCCGTAGACAATCCCGTGCTTGCACGGTATCGTACCCAGCCCTTTGTTGAAGCGGCGGCACAGCTTGTCAGAGAGTATAAACCGGAGATCGTGCTGATAGGTGCGACATCGACCGGCCGCGATTTTGCCGGAGGATTGGCGACCGAATTGAAGACGGGCCTGACTGCGGATTGTACCGATCTTGCAGTCGAGTGTGAGACGCGAAGTCTGCTCCAGACGCGCCCGGCTTTCGGCGGCAACATCATGGCGACCATCAAATCCTCTATGCACCGGCCTCAGATGGCGACCGTACGACCAAAGGTGTTTCCCCTGCCGTCCCGGAACGAGCAACGAGACATACCGGTCGAGAAGTCAGATATTGGTCTTTCCGAGGAGGGTCAGCGGACACAGATCCTTGAGTGGATACCGTCCAGCGAAGGCGTGAATCTCGCGGATGCGAACGTTATCGTTTCGGGTGGCAGGGGAATCGGCAAGCCTGAAAACTTTGCCCTCCTGCAGGAGTTGGCCGATTTGTTGGGTGGCGCTGTCGGCGCATCCCGTGCGGCAGTCGATGCCGAATGGATTGACTATCCACACCAGGTCGGCCAGACCGGCCGAACAGTGCGGCCAACTATCTATATTGCCTGCGGAATTTCCGGTGCGGTACAGCATCTGGCGGGGATGAAGACCTCGGATGTCATCATCGCCATCAACAGGGATCCGAGTGCCCAAATCTTCAAGGTTGCGACATACGGGTATGTGGGTGATGTTCTTGAGATCGTACCGAAGATGATCAAGGAGCTGAAGCGGCTCAGGGAAAAAACATGAGACCTTTTACACCACGGCACTATCGCGAAAGACGAATGGTATGGCGGTTACCGAAGGGCCGGTTCTGACGGATCGCCCATCTACATATGAGTAATGATGGCATAATATACAAGAGAATAGAGCACATTTTCGATCAACTCAAACAATAGGAAAGTTACATGGATGGAGCGACGAACCCCAGTCTATCAACGTGTTCAGGATCCTACCTTTCAAAATCCGACCCGGAAGTGCACGCGCAGATCGCCCGGGAAGTAAGGCGTCAGTACGACAACCTTGAAATGATTGCGTCAGAGAACTACGTCTCTCCGGCAGTTCTGGAGGCGACCGGCTCGACACTCACGAATAAGTACGCCGAAGGATACCCCTCACGAAGATACTATGGCGGTTGCGAGTATGTGGACCAAGTGGAACTGTTAGCAATCGAGCGTGCGAAAAAAATATTCGGCTGTGACCATGTGAACGTCCAACCGCATTCCGGTTCACAGGCGAACATGGCTGCGTACTTCGCACTGGTAAATCTCGGAAATCGAGTTATGGCGATGGATCTGGCTCATGGCGGACACCTTACCCACGGCAGCAAGGTAAACTTTTCAGGTCGGATGTTCGAGATCATCCCCTACGGTGTGCGCCGTGACACCTGTACCATCGATTATGATCAGCTTGCCAAAACTGCCAGGGAAGCGAAACCTGACCTGATTATTGGCGGAGCAACAGCGTATCCCCGGATCATTGATTTTGCGAAATATCGTGAAATAGCCGATGAAGTGGGTGCGAAATTCATCGTTGATGCCGCACACATTGCCGGTCTCATTGCAGGTGGTGTACACCCGAGCCCGGTACCGTACGCCGATGTCGTGACCGGTACGACGCACAAAACCCTCCGCGGACCACGAGGCGGATTTATCCTTGCCACCAAAGAATACGCCCGGGCGGTCGACCGGCAGATATTTCCGGGTATCCAGGGTGGGCCGCTCATGCATGTCATAGCGGCAAAGGCTGTTGCGTTCGGTGAAGTACTCAAGCCAGAATTTAAGACCTATGCCGGTCGGGTTGTTTCGAACTGCAAGGTTCTGGCCGAGGAGCTGTTGTCACTCGGTTTCAAGCTGGTTTCGGGGGGAACGGATAATCATCTCATTCTGGTGGATTTTTCTGGTACCGCAATCACCGGAAAAATGGCTGAAGAATCTCTCGGTGCTGCCGGCATCACGGTTAACAAAAACAATATTCCCTTCGACACCGCAAAGCCGACCATAACGAGCGGAATACGAATCGGCACTGCGGCGCTGACGACACGCGGTATGGGCGAGGACGAGATGTGCACAATCGCTTCCATGATTCGCAGGGCGATTGATAGTAACGGCGATTTAATAACCATCGAAAAAATCCCCGAGAATACCAAGGTTCTATCAAACTCATTCCCGTTATTCTCGTGGTAAAGGTTTTCATGTTGTCATACATGGATGCACAGCAGACAGAAACCGGGTGCCTTCTGCCGGGAACGAGTTCCGTGCCATGATAAACCGGTCTCACAAGTAAACGGATACGCATGATATACGGGTGGGAGGGAGAGAGAACCATGCCATGCACTCGATATAATGCTCTGTTATAGATACCGGGTGAGCGAGAGAGAACAGCTTCACGTAAACGTCGTAAAGGTATAAGGGGTGCCACGATGAAATGCCCGTACTGCGGTGAGGATACTGATAAGGTTATCGATTCACGTTCTTCAAAAAACGGTGAATCGATAAGGCGGAGGCGGCAATGTCAGAACTGCGAACAGCGCTTCACAACCTACGAGTACATCGAGAACGTACCGATCAACGTTATCAAGGTTGATGGAACACGCGAGCCGTTCGACAGGAAAAAACTCCAGGGCGGCATTATGATTTCTTGTGCCAAGCTTGCCATACCCACCGACAAAATCGATGAGATGGTCGATGAAATTACCAGCGAGGTCGAGGGTCGGGGAGATCGTGAGATATCTTCGCATGATATCGGTGAAATGGTGATGGCTCGACTCAAGGATCTGCACGAGGTTGCGTACGTAAGATTTGCTTCGGTATACCGGAAATTCCAGGATAAAACGGAATTTGTGGATGAGATCGGTAAAATACCCGAGTAATTCGCCGGGAAAGTCCGGATATCTCTTTAATGAGGTGTGATGATATGCCGCTCACTGAAAAGATCGCAAACATTCGGGAGGATGTCGCCAATGCGGCGCTCCGTGCCGGGCGTGATCCGTCCGGGGTCACCCTTTTAGCGGTGACGAAGACCAGGTCGGTTGACGAAATAAGGGATGCGGTCGCCGCCGGTATAGGTCACATCGGCGAGAACAGAATTCAGGAAGCTGCTGCCAAGCTTCCGCAGGTGTCGGAAAACGTGGTGAAACATATGATCGGCCACGTTCAGTCGAACAAGGGGAGCGTTGCTGCCGACCTGTTTGACTGGGTGGACAGTGTTGATTCGAAAAAGATCGCCGATATCCTCTCAAGACGTGCCACTGAGACCGGGAAAACACTCAATGTCCTCATGCAGGTCAATATATCGGATGAGGCGGCCAAGTCCGGCATCGATCCAGGAAGTGTGCGAGACCTCGCGATCTATGTCGCCGGTAGCGATGGATTGGCCGTCCGCGGGCTCTTGACCATAAGTTCGTTCGGCGGTTCGGCGGTGGTGAGGCGGGACGAGTTTGCCCGGATGAAAGAACTTTTTGACAGCCTCAGGGAGGAGCCGGGTTGGGGCGCCAAATTTGATGTGCTGTCGATGGGCATGTCCGGGGATTTTGAAATTGCGGTTGAGGAAGGTTCAACCATGGTGAGAATCGGAACCGCACTTTTCGGTGAGAGGACGTAGTCTCACCGGGAAGCGTTCCGGTATTCTTACGGGTGCCATGCATTTAATGAAATCACAGCGTGCACGGTTTTCGATACATCCGGCAGCCGGACGCAGGGGTGGAACGCCGGGTAGACATGATTTTGTAATGGGAGGAAACCATGAACATTTCACCACTTGATATTCGTAAGCATGAGTTTAAGAAGTCACTGCGTGGGTATGATGTTGACGAAGTTTCCGCATTTCTTGACATGGTTTCCATGGAATATGAAAACATTATTCGTGAGAATGCACACCTGCACGAAAAGGTAAAAGACAACAACATCCAGCTTAAAAAGTATCATGATATCGAGGGTACCCTGCAGGAGACGCTCCTTTCGGCGGAACGGGCACGCGAGGAAACGGTAAAGACGACGAAGCGACAGGCTGAAATCATCATCCGTGAGGCCGAGATTAAGGCGGCATCCATTATCGAAGAGGGGCGCCAAATTCTGTCACGTCTCCGGAATGCCTTGATCGATCTGAAGGGGCAGAAGGACTCATATCTTTCAAAGTTACGTTTGCTCACAAAAGCGCAGCTGGATCTCTATGATACCTTTTCCTTTTCCGAAGAAGACAAAATTGAGAAGGTCGATAATCTGCTCAATGATGAAATGATCCAGCAAAAAGCTTCCGCGTGGGACGAATCGACTGCCGGTGGTGACGAGCCTCAGATAAACACCAGAGCGCCGGAAACGACGGATAGCACCCGTGAAAGGAACGGCATGTCTCCCGCCGGGAATGGTGCGTTCGAACAGGATAATACGCTTTCGGGAGATGATGCTGTCTCCGGTGAGCCGACCATGTAGGCGGCCATGAAACTGAAAATACGCGTAACGCCGAATGCTTCCCGTAACGAGATACTCGGGCTGAACGAGCACGGGGAATACCGGGTGAAGATACAGTCTCCGCCGGTTGATGGAGCGGCAAATAAGAACCTCGTTAAATTCCTCGCCGGTGTGCTTGGTATAGCAAAATCGAAAATCAGTATTATCGGGGGGGATAAATCGAGAAACAAGCTGCTCGAAATCACGGGAAACGAACAGATGATACAGCGGAAAATGGAAGGAGTCCCATGAAGGACATTGTTACCATGATGCATGCTGCGCGTGATTATGTTCGTTCGAAATCAACGGTGAGCCCGGAAGTTGGGATTGTACTCGGCACCGGTCTCGGCGGATTGGCGAAAGAAATAGAAGTTTCTAACCTTATTCCCTACAGTGAGATACCTGGATTCGTTTCATCGACTGTTGAATCGCACGAAGGCAGGTTTATTCTGGGACGCCTGGCGGGACATGAGGTCGTTGCCATGCAGGGAAGGTTTCATTACTATGAGGGCTTTTCCATGCAGGAGATTACCTTCCCTATACGCGTCATGAGAGCGCTCGGGGCTTCGATTCTCATCATCTCTAATGCAGGCGGAGGAATGAATCCGGATTTCCGGAAGGGGGACTTGGTACTCATCAATGACCACATCAATCTCCTGGGGAATAATCCACTCATCGGAGTAAACGACCAGGTGCTGGGTCCCCGTTTTCCCAATATGAGCGAACCGTATTCGAATCGCCTGGCAAATCTGGCGAAATTGACTGCCAGGAACTCTGGTATCGAGCTGCAAGAGGGAGTCTACGTCGCTCTGGCCGGGCCCATGCTCGAGACGAGGGCTGAGTATCGTTTCCTGAGATTGATCGGTGCTGATATGGTTGGGATGTCAACGGTTCCGGAGAACATCGTCGCTGTCCAGATGGGAATGGAGGTGCTCGGTCTGACTATAATTTCGGACATGTGCCTGCCGGACAGCCTGGAACCTGTCAACATTCAAGAGATCATTCAGACATGTGAGCTAGCGGAACCGAAACTGACAAAACTGGTAAAGGCAACCATCGGAAACCTCTGATCGGCACATGGTGTTGGGTGGAAAGCACGCGTGCTGGTTTCCTTCTGGGATCACATGAACTGGGCACCTGAAATGTGGAATTTGCACAGAAACGATCCTCTCTGCTGAAGCGTCGTTTCTGCTGAATCAGACCAATCAGTTTCGATGCAATTAGCCATGATATTCTTGATGAGTAAAGTTGTATCAAGGCTGCGACACACTCATGCGGATTGATGAAAAGGCACAGCCAACAGACCGTCTTATTTTCACGATCAAATCGGCAGTTAATGAACGGCTGAACATTTCCTGTTGGTTAAGGTGTGGGATGGGGTTGAAAGAATGTTTCTTCTATTATTTATCTTTTGCTTTTTTACAGATTTTTTTGCATATTAAATGATTATATTCTAATTATTGGAAATTGTCAGGTATGATCTGGATGGTTGCACGTTAAAGGATATCAATATGAATGAGAAGGATCGCAAATATTTTAATAAGCTCTTGATAACGAAGAAAGAAGAACTACTGGCCGAATTAGGGTATCTCAAGAATTCCTCGATGAATTCGACATCAAAAGATCAATCCGGTGATCTCTCCTCATATTCATTTCATATGGCAGACCAGGGGACTGACACCATGGAACGAGAAATGGCGTTTTCCCTGGCTTCCCGCGAGGGACGATATCTTCACCACATCAATGAAGCCCTCAAGAGAATCGAAGACAGCACTTATGGTATCTGCCGTACCTGCGACAAAGAAATCAGCAAGAATCGTCTTGAGGCTGTTCCCCATGCGACTCAGTGCATAAAGTGCAAGAATTCTGAAGAGAAGAAAAAACGGGGAATGTAGTGAAGAACAGACTAGTGCTTCTTGTATTATTTCTATTTACCATTATCTCCGACCAGTTATCAAAATATTTAGTAAATCAGCATCTTGAATTACACGAGACGAAAATAATCCTGGGAAACCTACTCTACCTACGCTATATAAAAAATCCCGGGATTGCCTTCGGCATATCCTTCCTTCATCCGAAGATAATGATAGTCGTTACCATACTTATTATTATTCTTTTCGGATACCTTTTTTTCAGAAGCTCGGTTATTCCCAACACCCAATCCGCTCGAATCGCCGTTATCCTTGTACTTGGGGGTGCTGTCGGTAATCTCATCGATCGCTTGAGAATGGGTGAGGTGATCGATTTCATTGAGATGGGTATCGCCGGTCACTACTGGCCTGTGTATAACTGCGCCGATATTTTTGTGACCGTTGGAATGTGTATCCTGATCTATCACTTTGCTTTTGACCGGGCGACTGTGATTAATACTACCATTCACCGTACAGATTACCATGAATGACGAATCCGATGTTTATACCTATACCGCCGCGGAAGAAAATTCCGGTATACGCCTTGATGTATTTCTTGCCCGCCAGTCAGAGCTGTCTCGCTCGAAAATCGGGAGACTTATAGCGGATGGGCATGTTGTCATTGACGGCAGTCGTACGGCAAAGGCGTCGTACCCCATGGAACCCGGCGATGTTGCTACGCTCACGGTGCCTCCCCGGGAAGAGCCGGATTTTGCCCCGGAAAATATTCCGCTCGACATAGTCTATATCGATGAACATATTATTGTAATCAATAAACCTGCCGGAATGGTTGTTCATCCCGGCAGGGGCAATGTCACGGGTACCCTGGCGTCGGCGCTCCTGTACCATGTCAGGTCGGTGGCAGGAGTTGGCGATGCCCAGAGGCCCGGTATCGTTCATCGACTCGATAAGGACACCTCCGGTCTCATCGTCGCGGCCCTGACCGAGAAAGCGCACACGAACCTTTCCCGTATGATTCGTAACCGGGAGGTGGGTCGTGGATACATAGCATTTGTGTGGGGACATCCCCGGCAATCTGCCGGATCAATCGAAGCGCCCCTGGGAAGGCATCCGAAAAAGGGTACCATGCGCGCAGTCGTCGAGGACGGCAAGGTTGCAGTTACCCATTACGAGCTGATCGAACGCAATGACTTTCTCTCAAGCCTCAGGATCAAACTCGAGACAGGGAGGACACACCAGATTCGTGTCCATCTGGCACATATCGGGCACCACATTTTTGGCGATCCCATGTATGGGGGGCGCGAAGAGCGGCTCAAGGGTTTCACTCCGGAAATCCGAACACGCGCGAAGAAACTACTGAAAATCCTCGACCGTCAGGCTCTCCATGCCTACTGCCTGGAATTGCTGCATCCGGTATCCGGCCAGGATCTTCGTTTCGAAACACCATTTCCTGCCGACCTGATGGCGCTCGAGCGAGTATTGAAATAAGACTGACCGTTTGTGTTATTTACTTTCGCCCGAGCTTTCTCTTCTTCTAAAGATTATTTTCAGGGTAAACGGAGTCGGATCGAAAAACTTTTTCCTTCCATACTATCCTTTCTTCTTGACAAACAGAAACTTCCGACCTACTATTATTGTACTCCATACTTGTACATTTTCTATGAGGAGCACATGAAAAGGTTGTTTGAAAAACTCTTTGGCAAGGAAATCCAGGGTAGGGTGCAGCGCTTTTTATCTCGATACCGTAGTATCAAGCCGTTCTTTTTCTTAGTAATTGTTATCATGCTCCTCGTGACAACCATTTCAATCATCGAAAAAGGCACCAATGAACCCTTCAATTCGGTCCTGGACATCATCTACTGGGCGATTGTAACGATTAGCACGGTTGGGTACGGTGATATAACCGTTCATAGTATGATTTCAAAAATACTGGCGGTTTTTCTCATCATGTGCGGCGTGTTGTTTATGAGTTTTACGACAGCCACCTTTGCATCGATTTTTACGGCAACTCGCATCAGGGAGGGAATGGGTTTGAAGAAGATCGAACTGGAAAATCACGTCGTTGTATGTGGATTTAACGATAACATCGAAAAGGTCATCCTGGGAATAATCAGCACTTCGACCAGGAAGAATCCGGACATCGTTCTGGTAAATGCACAACAGGAATCAGAAAATACCGATCTTATCGAACGTTTCCCCGCTGCAAAAATTCAGTTCGTTAACGGTGATTACACGTCCGAATCAACTCTCCTGAGAGCTTCGGCCAACACCGCCTCGTCGGTGATCATTCTCGCCGATCCAGGACCTGAAGGCACGAGCAAGCCCGATGACAGGACACTCCTGGCGACGCTTGCCATCAAGTCGATCAGCAAGGACCCGGAAGTCTGTGCGGAACTGCTCAATGCCGAGAGCGTGCCCCATCTCAGACGTGCCGGGCTCGATCAAACGATTTTATCCGGAGAGTTCAGCGGTTTTCTCCTGGCAAATGCAGTCTTTTCACCTGGTATTCCCCAGGCCCTGCGTGAAATCATTTCGATCCAGAATGGTTCAGAAATCCGCCGTGAGAGCATGCCGCGCGACCTGGTGGGAAAAACATATAGGGAAACGGTTATTGCCTTTCTCGACCGATTTGAGAAGGCGCTCATCGGTGTCATCACGGAGAAGAAAACGTTTAATCTCGAAAATCTCCTGGCAGGCGAAGCGAATGTTATCGATGATTTTATCCGCAGAAAATTCGATGAGGCAGGGCGAAACCTCGAGGTAGAGTCAAAAGGTCGGCTGGTTGTGCGGGTAAATCCCGGAAAGAACTATATAATATCCGAAGACGATAGTGCGATTATTCTTACCCCACAGGGGGGAGAAGGGTGACCATGGGTTATTCAAACTACAAGCATCTGAAAGATTACAGTAAGCTCTTCGGGGGTTTGGAATTAGAAGAACTCAAAGATATTGCCGAAATTATAACCACCAGGAACTACAAAGCAGATACCATCATCATCGAGGAGGGAGAATCCGGCGATGAGATGTACCTGCTCGATGAGGGCGCGGTTGATGTCTCAAAAACACTGACTGTTATCACCTCGAAACATGAATTTGGCACGAAAGAACGCTCGTTCATCAGGCTCTTGGCTGAATATCACATATTTTTCGGCGAGATGTCACTCTTCGGGAGCAGTGAACGTTCCGCTACGGTGAAAGCGGTTACCGACTGCAAGCTCCTGGTGATTAATGGTAATGATTTACTCGAACTCTGCAAAAACAATCCAAAAATCGGTTTTGAAATCGTCTCCAATATCTGCCTCATTCTGGCAGACCGTCTGCGCAAGACGAATAATGATGTAACCAAGCTCACCACTGCGCTTTCGCTTGCCCTTTCGGAATGAGAATGAACTTCAGACTGCGTGGCAGGTGCATACAGTCGTATGCGCCGTTCATCGAGCGTTCTTCATCTCCCGTTACTATTTGCTGCCGCCGTTTATTTCCCGAGATCACGGCGGTTTGGTGTTTTTATTGAGAAGGATGCCTGTATCATAGTATAAATCAAACATATGATTAATCTTTGGGTGGTGTTGAAGGTTAATTCATCAGGCGGATAAAAACGATTGAAAAGAGCATCCATTCCCCTCAAAAGTACTATCTTCTTACCGTAGGGGAAAACCATGCGGGAAAAGTTTCATCTGAAGGAAGGTCACATACAGTAAAAAAATGAATATTCGGATGCTTTCGCGGGTAGTACATTATAAAAGAGAGATGCCATCACGTGGAGACAATGAGCGAATTGGCTGACAATGTATTGATTCAACGATGTAAATCCCGTGACCACGATGCATTCCGGGTGTTGGTTGAACGATATAAGAGGCAGGCTTACAGCTTTGCCTTTTCGTACTGCAAGAATGTCGATGATGCTTTCGTCGTCTCCCAGGAAGCATTTATCAGGTCATGGAATGCCATGAATCGGTTTGAGGAGGATAGAAGTTTCCGCGCGTGGCTGTTCCGCATCGTGAAGAACCTTGCCTTAAACCTGATAGCGAAGAAGAAACGGCTCAGCGAAGTGTCGATCGATGCCGCCATGGAAGAGGGTGGCTTCGAGATAACCGATACACAGCCCGATCCCCTGGAAATTTTGGAAGAGAAAGAGCGAAGAGAACGAGTATGGAAAGCGATTTTCCGGTTGAAAGACGAGTTCAGGGAGATCATCATTCTGAGCCATTTCAACGATTTTTCATACCGGGAAATTACCGAAACCCTGCGTATTCCGGAAGGAACGGTCATGTCGAGACTTTACCATGCCCGCCTTGCACTCAAGTCGAATCTCCAGATAGAATTAGAAAAGGATTGATGATTCATGATATGTGAAGAAAACAGCATAAACGCCATGCGGTACATCGACGGTGAGATGGCTGACGATGAGCGCGCGTCCTTCGAGGAGCACCTCGCATCCTGCGAACCGTGCCGGACGATGCTGGACGACATGGCTGCCTTAAAGGAGGTGACGAGATCAGTGAAGATAGCGGATTTGCCCGAAACGGTGTGGGAAACGTACTGGACGAGAATTTATAACCGCATCGAGCGCAGTGTCGCCTGGTTCATGTTTATACTGGGCTCGCTGATCGTGGTTGGATATTCGATATACCGGGCGATTACCGATCCGAATATATCGACCATTTCCGGCCTCGGTGCGGTACTGGTCATTGTGGGGCTGGCGATACTCTTTCTCTCGGTCCTGCGGGAAAAACTGGCAGTGAACAAGGTTGATAAATACATTTCGGAGGTCAAGCGATGATAATCGTCTCAACAGATTATGTGCCCGGTAAAACAATCGGAAGAGTGATAGGATTGGTGCGGGGTAATACCATCCGCGCGCGTCACATCGGCAAGGATATTCTCGCGGCGTTGAAAAACATGGTCGGGGGAGAAATCGAGGAATACACGAAGATGCTCGCGGAATCACGGGAACAGTCACTCGACCGGATGGTCGCGGAAGCTGAAAAACTCGGTGCCGATGCCGTGGTCAATGTACGTTTTTCAACGTCCAGTGTCATGCAGGGCGCCGCTGAACTTCTGGCGTACGGCACCGCGGTGAAATTTGACGAGGAATGATGCGAAACGGTATTTTGTGTCATCACAGATTTCTGTCTGTATCCGATAGATCATTTTAGTGGTCTTACTCGCATTCAACCAAGTAAACAAAAGCGGGAACTCATGAAAGGTCCAATCTTACTTTACCTCGTGTACATTCTCATTATTGTACTATCAATTCCGTTGATTTTGCAGAAGGTTGGACCGAACAGCCTCTATGGTTTCCGTACGGCCAAGACACTATCGAACGATGAGATGTGGTATAAAACGAACAAATTTGGCGGTTGGACGATGGTGGTTGCCGGTCTCGTAAGCTTGGTGTGCCTTCTCCTGTCGGAGTACCTTTCCCGAATATGGCCTGCCGTTTTAGGTGGTGGCATACTGGAAACCTTCTCTTTTGTGCCGATTATTGTTAGTGTAATCGTGTCGATTGTGTATATTATTCGGTTATGAGCACATGGTGAGGATTACCATGAGAACATCCTCAGATGAATATATCAGGAACGGGCCGGACGGTCGCTCGTGAGTTTCACACGGGAGGAAAGTCCGGGCTCCGCAGGGCAGGGTGCCGGGTAACGCCCGGTGACCGGGTAACCGGTTAAGGATAGTGCAACAGAAAGGATACCGCCCCCGTTTGCGGGGGTAAGGGTGAAATGGCGGGGTAAGAGCCCACCGCCCGGGTGGTAACATCCGGGGCAATGTAAACCCCACCTGGAGCAAGGCCAAATAGGGGACGAGGCGTTGCCCGCGCCGTTAACAGTCCCGGGTGGGCCGCTTGAGGAGGCGGGTAACCGCGCTTCCCAGAGAAATGACCGTCCTCCCCTCCGGGGGAGACAGAACCCGGCTTACAGGCCCGTTCCTGACATTGTAAAACATATGGATATCACATCTTTCGACCACATATATTTTTTTCTACGCTGAGCAATTTCGCCACGGAACTCATCCCTCCTGTCGTCTCTAATATTAATGAGGAACATCCTTTTTAATGTCTCCTTCCTGCTGCTGTATGCGTTGTATATAACAAGTATCAATAATGATTGCTTATAGTAAAAAAATCTTTGTATTTGCTATGGAAAAATAGTATCATTTTAATCCAATAACAGTAAGTCTACATAATTGGCGCAACACGTGACGAATACCTGCATCATACCTGTGAACATTGTGGAGGTTGAAGGTTTCATGCGTATACATTATTTTTCATTTGTACTCCTTTTTGTTATGCTATTCTCCCCAAACACCGTGCTCGCCGATGATATCCTGCCCTGGGAACACCACCTGTCGACAAACGAGATACTCGACTATGAAATTCGTGACAACACCTTGTGGGTTGGTACGACCGGCGGATTGTTCGCTTATGATACCGTTACCGGCACAGCAACCCAGCATCGCCTCGCTGAATGGAGAACGACCTATGCGGTCGGGAACGTTGAAATTGCCCCGGACGGCACTGTCTGGGCGCTGACCGATTCCGCCGTATCGCGCTATGACGGGAGCCAGTGGGAATCGTTCATGGTGGGAGATGACCTCCCGACAACGCAGTTCAGTAAGATTGCCTGGGATTCTCAGAGCCTGCCCTGGGCGATCGACAGAAAAATGTTGTATCATTTCGACGGAACGAACTGGGACACGATTGTTCCGCCAACTACCACAGAATATGGCTGGAAAGATCTCGCAAATATCATCATTGACAGTGGGGATATGATATGGATCAACAGTAATGGATGGTGGTATAAAACTAATATCGGTGATCCGTTGCGTATCCATCAATTCGATGGGGAGAACTGGGTCAGCTATGAATTTGAGACGCGGGGAAGCTCTCTCACGGATATTCTCAGGATGCCTGATGGTTCGGTGCTGGCGTATGTCAGCTACCAACAGCCCGACTATCCAGGATATTATGAGATACAGTCTGGGATTCAGAAAATCGTTTACACCATCACCGGTTCATCGTATGAGACCTTGGCCGCGACAGTATGTATGGATAGCTATAACTATATCGCCTTGGTTATGGGGGATGACGGTGATATTTGGAAAGCGGAGAACAACCTTGTTGCGCATTTTACCGGTGAAGGCTGGGAACAGGCGCCCCATGAATACATCACCTCCCATGTTCTCGGACGTATCGGTATCTCACCGGATGGGACATTCTGGTGTATTTCTGACCGTGGAATTGCCCGATACCAAAATGGTGTCTGGACAGTCGATGCCGCTGTCGGAGATGAACAGGCGGTAGTTACTGAGATGATTGGATTCGATGATGACAGTACGCTCTGGTGCCGGACGGAGAACGGCGGTATAGCGAAATACAACGAATCCGGCTGGCAGGTGTCTGTTACAGAGGACACCATAGCCGATCCGGTTGTCATCAGTGAGGGGCTCATGTATAAAAACGTTGCGAGTGTTGGCCTGTTCACCGGTGAGGAAACACGGTATTTCACCAACAACAAGAGCTTGGACAGTAATAGGATCAATATCCTGGCAATCGGTCCCGATCACCAACTCTGGGCTGCGACACCCAACGGTATTTCTTCCTGTAAAGACGGTGCCTGGACCATGCGCGTGGCTGATGTCAATGCCTGGGCGTTCACCTTCGATGCGTCGGGAAGACTCTGGATTAGTTCTGATCAAGGCTTGTATCGGTATGACGACCCGGACGGTGAAGGAAGCTTTGTGTGTTATTGGGGATTTTCCGATCTGGTTGCTGCACCAAACGGTATCGTCTGGGCGGTCGGGATGTTCGAAGGAGTTCGGATTAGCGATGACGGCCTGATGACATTTCTTGAAGATGAACACTTTACTGAGGTTGATTGCGCTCCCGATGGCACCATATGGATCGGAACAGTTGAAAACGGTATCTATCGTTATGCCAATAATGAATGGTTACACGATACAGTCGAAACCGGTCTTCTCGACAACCACATTCGGGCAATCGAGTCAGATCCCGATCTCGGCGTTATTGTGGGAACGACAAAAGGAATGTGCCGGTTTCATGAGGGCGCATGGACAAATTATATTCCCGGCTTTCATTTTTTTCCTGATAGTTCTCCGCTTCCATATAGCGTGATTTCCGAAATTCATATCGACGCCGCCGGAGAACTATGGGTGGCAACAAAGGCCTCAGATGATAACTTTTATCCCACCATTCAACCGACGTGGTTGTCAGTGGCGGACGGATCCTCCTGGCAGACGGTATTCAACAGAGACAACGGGCGACCCGAACACATTATGGCGCTTATCGATACGCCTAATGGCACACTGTGGTGCGGAACCCTCCAGCATGGCTTGTTTTCGGTGCCGCTGGATCAGGTCAGAGAGATTGCGGCTCCGGAAACTACTATCACCTGGCCGATGAGGATACTTTACAAATACTTTTTCACCAACTATCACAAGATTGCGGCCGACTGGGAAGACAGGTTAATGATGGATGGAAAATTTCGATTTGAGAACAACCAGTGGGAAGAAGTTTCGCTGCCGAATTTTCCAATAATGGATATCGATCGGGCTGACAATGCCTTGTGGTTCAGTTCCGATCAGGGGATGTTTTGTCAGACTGAAACGGCACTAGAGCGTTTCACCGTCTCAGAGGGGCTCGCAGAAACGCCGATCCGGTATTGCACTGTTGCCGGGAATGGTGATTTGTGGGTGCTGCATGCCCATCCCGAGGTTGGTGTTTCTCGGTATCATGATGGAGAATGGCTCGCGTATAATGAGTCTGATGTTGTCTTGGAGGGGGGAGTGAGCGGGATATATCCACAGACCGGTGAGGAGGTTATCGCCCGGTCACCATCAAACGAATTCTCAAAGTTCGATGGTACGGTCTGGAGCCCGTATGAACTGCCGGATGATATCCCGGATTCTCTCGTCTCCGATATTGAACCGGATGACGCTGATGGATTATGGATCACAACAAACGGTACCGGATTGTATCACGTTGTTTCGTCGGATGAAATCTATTGGTATGATACGAGCATCGGTTTCCCGGGCTATCGATTATATGAAATTCACCGCGATATACATGGCAATCTCATGACAACCACGCTGAATGGTTTGATACGGTTTACCCCGGAATCCTATACCTTTTACCCCACCGGCCACGTATACTCATACGACACCGACACAAACGGAAAACTGTGGATTCATGCCGGAGATTATTTTATTCATCTCGACCCGTCAGACGGCGTTATACCGCCGACATCGATTCAACCGCTTCAGACCGCTGTTGAACGACAAGCGGAAAACGAAGAGCTTCCACGGGAGCTTACAATCATTGGTAACTACCCGAATCCGTTCAATACCGCAACCAGTATTTCTTTCAGCGTTGACCGTCCGGGAATGGTCACGCTCAATATCTACTCGCTCACAGGGCAGAAAATCAGAACCCTTGCGGCTGAGCGCTTCCCCGCGGGTACTCATACGGTACGGTGGGGAAGTGAAGGTGATGGGGGAACACCGGTGTCATCGGGCATATACTTCGTCCGGCTTGCGCGGGAGAACAGCGTGGTTTGGCATCGTATGCTTTTTCTGAAGTAAAATGAACGAACAACAATTTTGTTGTCTATCGGGATAATTTCAGTATTATTATCCCATGACCGAATCTAAAACACGTTCGTATCCCGCCCGGCT